>JBKGZE010000062.1:0-9099 GCA_046545735.1 Gemmatimonadota bacterium
GGCGACGAGGTCGGCGCTCCGGGCGGCGAGGGCCTCTCCGACCGTCGGCCGCGGTCGCTCGAAGGCCGGGTACTCGACCGGCTCGTCCCACCTCCAACCCTCCAGCATGGACGGCAGGATCGCGTTCTTGTACTCGATCATCCGTCGCTTGAATCGGGCTTCGTCGTGGATCGAGGTGCCGAGCACGCGGGTGGCCACCCCCTCGAACGCGCCCGCCGGAGACAGCCGGATCATGGCCTCGGAGACGCGGGTCAGCGCCCCGGTCTCGGCCGCCACCCGTTCGCTGATGCGGTCGTTGCTCCGGTGGATGCGGGAGTAGCTCTCGAGGGTCTCGGCACCCCGCTCCTCCATGGTCCGGTTCACCGCGGCGCGCGCGCTGTCGAAGAGCTCGATCATGCCCTGCCCGAAGACCTGGCTCCGCTCGGCCCCGGCCAGCGCCAGCGGCCGCACCTCCACGGTCTGCCGGGCGACCAGCACGCTCACGCTCGGCATCACGAACACCACCACGGCCCAGACCAGCACGGAGGTCACGAGCGCGGTGGTCTGGTCGTGGAAGAGGGCCGAGAGTGCCGCCGCGATCGTGAAGCAGACCGTGAGGTACACGAGGCCGAGGCCCAGGAAGGTGGCCACGGCGAGCACGTCGCCCGGCCGGAACGCGACGCCGAAGAGGGGCTCCGCCAGGACCAGCCAGAGCAGAGCCGCCAGGAGCACGGGAAGCACGAGTCCGAGCCAGTTCCCGAGCCACTTGCCCAGCGCGATCTCCGCCCGCGAGGCGCCCCCGGACAGCAGCAGCTTGAGCGTGCCCTGCGCCTTCTCCCGACAGATCAGGTCGTACCCGGCGAGGAAGGCGAGCAGCCCCAGCACGACCTGGAAGAGGAACAGCCAGTCCGGGGTGGGGAAGACCCCGAAGAGCGGATTCGCCGATGCCTGGCTGTGGGCCACGTTGATGCGCACCACGTCGATGTCGAAGCGCCGGCCCATGGCGTCATCCAGCTCCCGGGCGAAAACCGAGAGCGGGCTGGGAGCCGCCGCCACCACGGGCTCGGTCCCGTCCGGCCGGTTCAGATCGTACGCCTGCTGCCGCGCCAGGTAGTCGTTGCGCATGGCGAACAGCCCGGTGCCCAGCACAACCAGCACCAGCACGAAGAGCAGCGGGACCCGGCCGGTGCCCACCCCATCCGCGATCTCCCGCCGCGCGATCGTCCATGTGGTTCCCATCAGACCAGCGCCTCTCCTTCCATGTACTCCAGATAGAGACGCTCCAGGTCCTCTTCCTCCAATTGCGACCGCGTGCGCACCATCACGAGCCGCCCCTCCTTCATGATCCCGATCCGGTCCGCGTGCTCCTTGGCCCGGAAGATGTCGTGCGTGCTCATCAGGATCGCCCGACCCTCGTCCCGAAGCTCCTCCAGCAGCGCCATCAGCTCCGCCGCCGACTTCGGGTCCAGACCCGACGTCGGCTCGTCCAGCAGCACATTCGGCGCGTCCTTCACGATCGCGATCGCGATCCCAACCTTCTGCCGCATCCCCTTGCTGAACCGCTTCACCTGCTGCTCGAACGCCTTCTCCGGCAGCCCCACCCGCCGCAGGATCATGTGGTACTCTTCCCGGCTTCCGGGCTCCTGGCCCGCCAGGCGCGCGAAGAACTCCAGGTTCTGTCGCGCCGTGAAGCTGCCGTACAGCATCACGTTCTCCGACACGTACGCCAGCCGCCGCTTCGCCTCCAGCGGCTCACGCTCCACCGGCACCGCGTCCACCTCCGCAGCCCCTTCCGTCGGCCGGATGAAGTCGAGAAACAGGTTGATGGTCGTGGTCTTGCCCGCGCCGTTCGCGCCCAGCAGGCAGAACAGCTCCCCGTCCGCCACCCGCAGGTTCAGGTGGTCCAGCGCGAGCAGGCCGTCTTCGTATCGCTTGGTCAGGTCTTTCGCCTCGAGCATGGTCCTCTCACCGCAAGCGTCCATGGATCCGTCGGTCGGGAGGGGAGGCGAGGCGCATGCCCGTCCCATCAGGGACAGGGCTCCTGGCCGTAAGCGGCTACGCGGCAGCGCGTTGCAGGATCTGAAACAATTCCGGCCGCCGCGCCGGTGGGTAACCGGATACCCGCCGCCAGGAGCCCGGTGGGGAAGAAGGTACTCACCCGGTCGAGCGGAGCGGGGCCGCTCGGGCCGCGATCGCCCGGTCGAGGAATCGTCTTTGCGTCCGGGCGGAAGAGGGGCACGCACCAGACAAGAGGAAACCCATCATGCCGACACGCCGGATAGCCACGCTGACGCTCGCGGTGGTCCTGGGGACGGCGGTCACCACATCGTCCGTTCAGGCCCAGTATTTCGGACAGAACAAGGTGCAGTACGACGATTTCGAATGGCGGGTGATCCCGACCGACCACCTGGACGTGCACTTCTACGAGGCGACGCGGGGCCCGTCGCTGGAGATGGCGCGGGCGGCGGAGCGGTGGCACTGGCGTCTGGCGCGGGTGTTCGGCCACGAGCTGAGCGAGCGGAAGCCCGTGGTGATGTACGCGAACCACCCGGACTTCCAGCAGACGAACATCATCCAGGGGGAGATCGGTCTGGGTACGGGGGGGCTGACCGACCCCACCCGGAACCGAGCGACGCAGCCCTACACGGGGGACTTCCACGGCAGCGCGCACGTGGTCGGCCACGAGCTGGTGCACGTGTTCCAGTTCGATATCGCAGAGACCGCCGGAGGCACGCGTGCCATGGCCGCGCTCCCGCTCTGGCTGATCGAGGGGATGGCGGAGTACCTGTCAGTGGGTCGGGTGGACCCGCACACGGCCATGTGGATGCGGGACGCCGTCCTCCGCGGAGACATCCCGACCATTGAGGACCTGTCCACCGGGCGGTACTTCCCGTACCGGTACGGCCAGTCGCTGATGGCGTACGTGGGCGGGCGGTGGGGTGACCGCGCGGTGACCGCGCTGTACACCCGGGCGCTGGAGGTGGGGCTGGGATCGGCCATCGAGGAGGTGACCGGGCTCACGCCGGCGGCGCTGTCGCAGGCGTGGGCGCAGGAGCTTCGACGGACGTACCTGCCCCTGGTACAGGACCGCGAGGCGCCCGCCGACGTAGGGCGGGAGATCCTGCCCCGCGAGGTGGAGCGGGGCAACATGAACCTGGCGCCGGTGCTCAGCCCGGACGGGCGGTGGGTGGCGCTGATCTCGGAGCGCGACCTGTTCTCCATCAACGTGTTCGTCGCGGACGTGGAGACGGGGGAGATCGTGCGGCGGCTGACGTCGACGGACCGGGAGCCCCACTTCGATGCCCTCAACTTCCTCGAGACGGCGGGCGCGTGGTCGCCGGACGGCCGCTATTTCGTATACGTGGTGGTGGACGACGGGGACAACGAGCTGCGGATCGCCGACGTCCGGCGCGGTCGCTCCGTACAGTCCATCGAGCTGGGCGTGTCGGCGCTGAACGACCCCGCCTGGTCACCGGACGGCCGCTATCTGGCGTTCTCCGGCGGCTCGGACGGGCTGAGCAACCTTTACCTGTACGACAGGGAAACGGAACGGCTGACCCAGCTCACCGACGGGATGTACTCGGAGCTGCAGCCCACCTGGTCGCCGGACGGCGGGTCGCTCGTGTTCGTGACGGACCGGGGCCCGCAGACGAACCTGGAGCTGCTCGAGTTCGGGCCGCTACGCCTGGCCCGGATGGATCTGGACACGCGGGAGATCGAGCTGCTGCCGGGCTTCGAAGGCGCCAAGCACATCGACCCGCAGTTCTCGCCGGACGGCACGAGCCTGTACTTCATCTCCGATCGGGGCGGCGTAAGCGACATCTTCCGCCTCGACCTGCGGACCGACCGGTTCTACCGGGTGACGCGCACGGCCACGGGAATCAGCGGGATCACGGCCCATTCGCCCGCGCTGAGCGTCGCGTCGGAAACCGGACGCCTCGCCTTCTCCATCTTCAGCGACAACCAGTACACGCTGCACACGCTGGAGGCGTCGGAGTCGGTGGGCGAGCCTGTCACGGAGGCTGCGGACGTGGCCCCCGCGGGCGTGCTCCCGCCGGTCACCGAACCGGGCGTGGTCGGTGGCTACCTGGCCGCTTCCGAGATGGGCCTGCCGCGCGCGGTGGGCGAGGTCCAGGACTATGACGCCTCACTCGGTCTGGACTACGTCGGTCCGCCGATGGTGGGCGCGTCCGTGGACCAGTTCGGGACGAACATCGGAGGGTCCGTGTCGTTCGCGTTCCGTGACCTCCTGGGGAACCGGACGCTCGGCGTCCACGCCATGGCGCAGGGGGAGCTGCAGGACCTCGGCGGGCAGGTGTTCTACGAGAATCGGGAGGACCGGCTGAACTGGGGCGTCATCGCCGGCCGTGTGCCCTACCGGAGCGGGCGGCGGCAGGTTGAGCCGGTGGAAGGCCAGAGGAACGTGCTGGTGACGGACCAGATCTTCCGGACCTACCTGAATCAGGCCGGTGCCCAGATCGCCTACCCGTTCTCCCGGGCGCGACGCGCGGAAGCCAGCGCGTCCTACACGCTCTACACCTATGACGCCGAGGCGCAGCAGTTCCTGTGCACGCCGACAGGCGCGGAATGCGACCAGGTCGACGAGTTCCCGCTCGAGGAGCTGGAGCCCGAGGCGGTGAGCCTGTTCCAGGCCACGGCGGCGTACGTGGGGGACTGGGCGAACTTCGCGTTCACCGGACCCGTGGTGGGCGGACGCTACCGGTTCGAGCTGGAGCCCACCTTCGGCGACATCCAGCTCACGACGGCGCTGGCCGACTACCGGCGCTACTTTTTCTGGCGACCCGTGACGCTGGCCGTGCGCGGGCTCCACTACGGCCGGTACGGGGAGGACGCCGACAACCGCCGGTTCCTCTCCCCCCTCTTCCTCGGGGCGGCCGGGCTGGTCCGCGGCTACACGACCTCGTCGTTCCGCAGCGACGAGTGCTCGGGCCTGAACGGCGGCAACGGCTGTCCGGAGTTCGATCGGCTCATCGGCAGCCGGATCGGCGTGGCCAGCGCCGAACTGCGGATCCCGCTCCTCGGCGTGCCCGAGTTCGGCCTGTTCACCTTCCCGCTGCTGCCCACCACCGTGGGCGCGTTCTTCGATGCGGGTGTGGCGTGGACGGGCGACGAATCGCCGGAGCTGGAGTTTGCGACCGAGTCCACCGGCCGGATCCCCGTGACGAGCGCGGGCGTGTTCGCCCGGGCCAACGTGCTGGGATTCGTGGTGGTGGGCCTGTCGGTGGCCCACCCGTTCCAGCGCCCGCACCAGGACTGGGTCTTCGGCTTCGAGCTCCAGCCGGGGTGGTGACGAGCGCTCGTCGCGCCGCTGGTAGGTGTTGAACGGCGCGGGTCGACCGCGAACATTCGAGGGGTGGGCCGGCGCCCCCGGCGGCCGGGGCGAGGCCATCCCTCCCAACCGCGCGAGGTGGATCATGCCGCTGGCCAAGCTCAAGGAGTACCTGGACGCCCACGGCGTCGCGTACGAGACCATTCCCCACTCGCAGGCCTTCACGACCCAGGAAGCGGCCGCGGCCGCACACATCCCTGGCAAGGAGGTGGCGAAGACGGTCATGGTGAAGATCGGGGGCCGGATGGCCATGGTCGTCCTGCCGGCGCCCGATCACGTGAGCCTGGACCGGATGCGGGAGGTGGTGGGCGAGCCCGTGGAGCTGGCGACCGAGGACGAGTTCCGGAGCATCTTCCCGAACTGCGAGCCCGGGGCCATGCCGCCGTTCGGCAATCTCTGGGACCTGCAGGTGTTCGTGGACCGCCGGCTGCGCGAGGACGAGCGGATCGCGTTCACGGCCGGCACGCACCAGGAGCTGGTCCGCCTGGCCTACGGCGATTTCGAGCGGCTCGTGGAGCCCGTGGTGGCGCAGGTCGCCACGGGCTGACGCACCGTAGGCACACCCGCGGCGCACGTCCCCACTTGACCGGGCGCCGGGCGCCGCCAAAGTTGACGGTACTGGTCCGATTCCGTCCCCCCTACCCACGGACGGGCCCGCCAGCATCCCCCGGAGGCCTTCCGTGCGATCGCTGTCGAATCGACCTGTGCCGGGTCGCGACCTGCGTCCTTCCGGACGCGGCCGAACAGGCTTAGCGCGTCGCGCGCCCGCCCCCCCGCACGCACGGTCTCCCGCACCTCAGGAGGTTTCATGGCCGGAATCGTGGGCTACGGCGCCTACATCCCCCGCAACCGGATCCGGGCGGAGGAGATCGCGCGCCAGTGGGGCAAGGATCCCGATACCATCAAGGGCGGCCTGCTGCTGCAGGAGAAGTCGGTGCCCGGTCTGGATGAGGACACCATCACCATCTCCGTGGCGGCCGGCCGGGCGGCGCTGGCCCGGGCCGGGGTGGACCCGAGCCGGGTAGGCGCGCTCTACATCGGGTCCGAGAGCCACCCGTACGCCGTCAAGCCGAGCGGCACGGTGGTGGCCGAGGCGCTGGGCATCGGCCCCGAGGTCCACGTGGCGGACTTCGAGTTCGCGTGCAAGGCGGGCACGGAGTCGATGTTCGTGGCCCTGGGGCTGGTGGAGTCCGGCCGTGTGGACTACGCCATGGGGATCGGGGCGGACACGTCGCAGGGCGCGCCGAGCGATGCGCTGGAGTACTCGGCCTCGGCCGGCGGCACGGCGTACCTGTTCGGGAAGGACGACCTGCTGGCGGACGTGGTGGAGGCGGTCAGCTTCACGACAGACACGCCCGACTTCTGGCGCAGGGAAGGGGAATTCTATCCCCGCCACGGCGGCCGCTTCACGGGCGAGCCGGCGTACTTCAAGCACGTGCTCAGCGCCACCCGCCTGATCCTGGAGCGGACCGGCCTCGCGCCCGCGGACTTCCGCTACGCCATCTTCCACATGCCGAACGGCAAGTTCCCCCTCTCGGCCGGGAAGCAGCTGGGCTTCACCCGCGAGCAGCTGGAGCCCGGCTGGATCGTGCCGACCATGGGCAACACCTACTCCGGCAGCTCGCCGACCGGTCTCGCGGCCGTGCTCGACCAGGTCGAGGCCGACCAGCTCATCCTCATCACCTCGTTCGGCTCCGGTGCCGCCAGCGATGCCTTCGTGCTCCGCACCACCGAGCGGCTCCTCCAGCGACGGGAGCTGGCTCCCTCCGTCCGCGCCATGCTGGACGGGCCTCGCCGCTACCTGACGTACGGCGAGTACGTGAAGTACCGCGAGAAGATCCGGATGAACGCGTAGCGAGTCACGGGGCCATCGAACCAGGAGGCAGGGATGCGGGAAGTCGCAATCGTAAGCGCGGGCATGACCCCCTTCGGGGAGCTCTGGGATTCGAGCCTGCGCCAGATGTTCGTCGATGCCGCGCTCGAAGCTCTCGATCGAGCGGGCGCCGACCACCTCGACGCCCTCTTCGTAGGGAACATGTCCGGGGGACAGTTCGTGGGACAGGAGCACCTCGGGCCGCTGCTGGCCGAGCACCTGGGGATGAGCGGCGTGGCCGCCACGCGCCTGGAATCCGCCTGCGCGTCCGGGGCCATGGCGCTGCGGGCCGCGTGGCTCGAGGTCGCGTCCGGCCAGAGTGACCTCGTCATGGCCGCCGGCGTCGAGAAGATGACCGACGGCGTGGATGTCACCAACGTCCTGGCCAGCGCGGCCGACCAGGAAGGCGAGGTCTACCACGGCATCACCTTCCCGGGTCTCTACGCCATGATCGCCCGGGCCCACATGGAGACGCGCGGCACCACCGAGGAGGACATGGCGTGGGTGGCGGTGAAGAACCACCGGCACGGCGCGCTGAACTCGAAGGCGCAGTACCGGAAGGAGATCACGGTGGACGACGTGCTGGGCTCCTCCATGGTCGCCGAGCCGCTTCGGCTCCTCAACTGCTCGCCCGTCAGCGACGGCGCCGCGGCCGTGCTCCTCGTGCCCATGGAGCGGGCCCGGGAGTTCACCGATCGTCCCGTGAAGATCCGAGGGAGCGGGATCGCCACCGCGCCCATGGCGCTGGCCGATCGCGATGACCCGGCGGTGCTGACCGCGGTCCGCACGTCCGCGGAGCGGGCGTACCGGATGGCCGGCATCCAACCGTCGGACGTGGACGTGGCCGAGGTGCACGACTGCTTCTCCATCGCCGAGATCTGCTGCATCGAGGCCATGGGGCTGACCGACGGGTGCAACCCCGTCCAGGCGGCCCGGAGCGGGTACACCGCGCTGGGCGGTGCGCGGCCGGTCAACACCAGCGGGGGGCTCAAGTCGAAGGGGCACCCGGTGGGCGCCACTGGCGTGGCGCAGGCCATCGAGATCTTCGAGCAGCTGCGGGGCGAGGCCGGGGAGCGCCAGGTGGAGGGCGCGCACCTGGGGGCGATACAGAATATGGGTGGATCCGGAGCCAGCTCCGTGGTCCACGTCCTGGAAAGGAGCTGACCGATGCCGAGTCCGAGATACTGGAGGGAGATCCCGGCGCGCTACCGCCTGGAGGGCAGCCGCTGCCAGGAGTGCGACAAGGTGGTCTACCCGGCACGGCGGGTCTGCCCCTCGTGTCGGAGCACCGCCATGGACGCGGTCACGCTCTCGCCCCGGGGCCGGGTCGTCACGTCCACCGTCATCCACGTGCCGCCGGACGAGTTCGTCAGCGAGGCGCCGTACGCCGTGGCGCTGGTGGAGACCCCCGAGGGCGCGCGCATGATGGTCCAGGTGGTCGACTGTGAGAACGGAGAGGTCCGGCCGGGACTCGAAGTCGACCTGGAGTTCCGTCGCATTCGCAAGGAAGGCCACGGCGGAATCCTCTGCTACGGCCACAAGGCGGTTCCCGTAAGGAGCTGAGCATGCCGGAAGTCACCGTGAAGGCCCGTGTGAGCGACGAGCATTACCGCGCCTACCAGGCCGAGGCCCACCGTCGCGGCGTACCCGTGGAAACGCTGGTCGAGCATACCGTCAACTGCCTGCTCGAGGAGCTGGAGCAGGAGGAAAACGAGTGCCGGGACGTGCTTCGCGGCCACCTGGCGGCGAAGGGACGGCGGCGGGGGCTGTAGCGAGCGCGGCGCTTCGCATTGTGGCTGGTGGCTGGGGCTGGTGGCTGGGGCTGGGGGCTGGTCGCTGGGGCTGGTCGCCTGGGGCTGGTGGCTGGGGGCTGGTCGCCTGGGGCTGGTGGCTGGGG
>JBKGZE010000063.1:0-9079 GCA_046545735.1 Gemmatimonadota bacterium
CGGTGAGGAGATGGAAGCGATCCTGGAGCTGATCACGGGTGAGTCCCGGTCGGGAGAGGCCGACATCTCGTTCCCGGATTGACGGTCGGGCAGTGGCGCTGAAGTATAGGAGCGGCCGGGCGTTGGAGCGTCCGGCCGCTGGTGCATTCGGGAGGGGAGTGGAGGGTGGCGATGGAAGAGGTGGTATTCATCACGGGAGCGTCCCGCGGTCTTGGGCTGGCGCTGGCGGAGGCGTTCGCGGACGCCGGGGCCCGGCTGGTGCTGTGCGCACGGGGTGAGGACCGGCTGCGGGAGGTGGTGGCGTCGCTGGAGGGACGGGGCGCTGAGGTGGAGTGGGGCGCGGTGGATGTTTCGGACGCGGAGGCGGTGGCCGCCCTCGTCGCCCGGGCGACCGCCCGCTTCGGTGCCGTGACCGTGCTCATCAACAACGCGTCGATCCTGGGTCCGCGCGTCCCGCTCCGCGATCATCCCGTGGACGCGTGGCGGGACGTCCTGGAGGTGAACCTGACCGGCACGTTCGTCCCTACGCTGGCCGTGCTGCCGGGGATGCGGGCGGCGGGCCGCGGCTCGGTCATCAACGTCTCGTCGGGCGTGGGCAATAACGTGCGCGAGCGCTGGGGCGCCTACGCCATCAGCAAGTGGGGCGTGGAAGCGTTCAGCCGCAACCTGGCGGCGGAGGAGGTAGACGAGGGGATCCGGGTGAACATCGTGGATCCGGGTCGTCTGCGTACGGATATGCGCCGGGAGGCCTACCCCCGGGAGGACCCTGCGAAGCCGGCCCCGCCGGAGGAGGCCGTCCCGGTCTTCCTGTGGCTCGCATCGGACGAAGCCCGTGGGGTGACGGGGGAGCGGTTCGAGGCGCTGCAGTGGACGGGGTAGCCGGCGCGTGCATGGATCCTGCACACCTCGGCCCCGAATCGCATCTCACCCATTGGAGACCAGGTCATGCGACGACTTCGCCTTCTCGCCATCGCCCTCCTCGTGACCGCCGTCAGCGCCTGCGCCCGCGGCGTCACGCTGAACCCGGATGCCGGCACCACCTACGCCATCAGCGTGGTCAACGAGCTGACGTACCCCATGATCATCTCGTTCGATGACGGCGAGCAGACTCGCCTGCTGGGCACGGTGGGCGCGAACCGGGAGGAGCGGTTCGTCCTGGCCGGCGCCAGCCGACAAACCGTGACCGTGATCGCCACCGACGAGGCGGACACCCGGACCGTGCGACGCACCGTCACGCTCTCGCCCGGCGCCACGGTCGACGTCCGGATCAACTGACGCGGACGGGGGCGCACCCCCGAAGGCTGCCGGGGCTACCGGCGCCCCCCGCAAGTGGCGCCGGTGGCGCGCCGCAGGGCGCCGCCGGGAACCCGCAGGGCGCTGCCCGCTCGGGGCGCCAGTCCTCTGTGCCCTCCCTCCCCTCTGCGCCTCTGTGTTACCGGAGGTGCCTCTCGAACAGCTCGAGGATCCGCCGGTACTCGTCGGTCCACGAGGACGGCTCGACGAACCCGTGTCCCTCGACGGGGTAGACGGCCAGCTCCCAGTCCTCCTTGCCGAGCTCGATCAGCCGCTGTGCGAGCCGCACCACGTCCTGGTAGTGCACGTTGGTGTCGACCATCCCGTGGGCGATGAGGAGCGGGTCCTCGAGCCCTTCGGCGAAATAGATGGGCGATGACCGGCGGTAGGCCTCGTCGTCGTGCTGTGGGAGGTTGAGGATCTGGCCCGTGTACCAGTGGTTGTAGTGTGCCCAGTCGGTCACGGCCCGGAGGGCTGCGCCGGCCGCGAATCTGTCGGCCTCGGTGAAGAGGGCCATGAGGGTGATGAACCCGCCGTAGGAGCCGCCGTAGATCCCGATCCGGGACGGGTCGACGCCCTCGTGCTCGGCCAGGTAGCGGGCGCCGTCGACCTGGTCGGAGAGGTCCTTGCCTCCCATGTGGCGGTAGATGGCCGTGCGCCAGTCCCGGCCGTATCCCTCGGAGCCCCGGTAGTCGATGTCCAGGACGGTGTAGCCGCGGGACGCCAGCAGGTGGTGGAACATATACTCCCGAAAATAGGTGCTCCAGCCGCGGTGCACGTTCTGGAGGTAGCCGGCGCCGTGGACGAAGATCACGCCGGCGCCGTTCGAGACTCCGCCGACGTCGCTCGGGCGGTAGATGCGGGCTGGCACCGTGGCGCCGTCCTGGGCGCGGAACCGGACGATCTCGGGCTCGACCCAGGGGAAGCTCCGCCACTCGTCGGTGGGCGAGTCCGTGATCCGGGTTGCGGGGGCGCCGGCCCGGTTCTTCATCGTGAAGAGCTCCGGCGGCGTGTTCGCCGTGGAGAAGACCGCCGCCAGGCGCTCGCCATCGGGCGACGGCGTCACGTCCCAGATCCCGGGCTGCTCGGTGATCCGGGTCCGGCGGCTCCCGTCGAGCCCCATCCGGTAGAAGTGGTACTCGTGGGGTGAGTCCTCGTTGGTGGTGAGAAAGAAGCTCCGCTCGTCGGGCGCGATGGTCACGTGGTGCACTTCCCAGTCGCCGTCCGTGAGCTGGCGGGGCTGTTGTCCGTCGACGCCGACCGTGTAGAGGTGGGAGTAGCCATCGCGCTCGCTCACGAACCACACGCCCCGGCCGTCGGGGAGCCACCCCGAGCAGTAGCCGCAGGGGCCACCGATCCAGGCCCGGTCGTAGTCGTGCACCAGCTCCCGGACCTCGCCGGTAGCGGCGTCCACCAGGTGGAGCCAGCGGTGCTTGAAGTCGTAGCTGACCGACTCGATCAGCCCCAGCGTGCCCGGTCGGTTCCATCCCCGGAGCGCGACCATGGCCAGGTCGGGAACGTCGCCATCGGGGAGCCCCACGGAGTCGGCGGCCGTCACGGCGGTCTCCGGCGCCACGTCCAACCAGGTGACGCCGCCGCTGTCGAGCGGGACCAGTCCCACGCGGGCGGTGCTCTGGTAGTCGCCCACCTTGCTCCGGACCTCCAGCGGCCGCGTGTAGCCGCTGGCCGTCACGTAGTCGGGGACGAGCGTCTGCCGCGCCTGCTCGGCCCGCCGCCCCGCCTGGATCAATGCCCACCGCTCCGTCGGCGAGACCATGACGCCCTGGAGTCGCTCGCCGTTGGCCAGCCGGACCGGCTCGCGTTCGGCCGCCCGGCGTGCCTCCCGCTCGGCTTCCGACTCCTCCCGCTTCTCCACTTCGCGGCGGATGTGCTCGAGCAGCTCGATCTGCTGCTCCTCGAGATACGCCTCCAGCCCCTCCGGCTCCCGCTCGGGCCGCTCCGGTCCCTGCGCCACCTGCATCAGCTGCCGGAGCGCGCCACCCTCGAGGTCGAGGGCGAAGGCGTCGCCATCACGCGTGAAGTACACGGTCCGACCGTCCCGGCCGAACGTCGGGTTCGTCTCCCGCGCCTCCGTATCCGTCAGCCGCCTCGGCTCGCCGCGGCGGCGGTCGATCAGCCAGAGGTCGCCGCCATGGGTCACGACCTTCCAGCGCCGGTCGAGCGTCTCCGCCCCCGCCGCCAGCAGCGGGCCTACCGAGTCCATGTGCTCTTCCGTGACCCGCTCCGGAGCTCCGCCCCGGGCCGCGACCCGGTAGAACTCCTCGTCGGCGTGCCACGGCTGTCCGCCCGGCTTCCACCGGAAGTAGATCCACTCGCCGTCATCGGTCCAGCGGACCGCGCTCGGCGGGGACCCCACCAGCTCGGGGCCTCGCATGATGTTCCGGACGGTCAGCTCGAACTGCTGCGCATCGACAGGGGCGTAGGCCAGGGCGACCATCAGGCCGGCCATCGCCAGAAAGGCTCGGTGGCTCATCGATTCTCTCGGTTCGGGATACGACGGACCGGTAAGCTACGCGGGCCGAGCACCCGGCTCAAGACGTGGCTAACGCCCCCGTTCACTTGCATTTCCGGCCAAACAGGGTAGAGATTGGGGGCACTCTCGAAAGATTTTCTTTCCCGATCGGCTCGATGGCTGTTCGCGTCACTACGCTGGGCACGCTGCGGATAGAGCTGGACGGCCGCGTGCTGGAGCGGCTGCCGGCCGCCCGCAACCGCTCCGCGCTCCTGGTCTACCTGGCCGTGGAGCGCGAGGCGACCCGTGACGCGCTCATGGGACTGCTCTGGCCCGACCGTCCCCCGGCCCGGGCGCGTCACCTGTTGAGCCAGACGCTCTACGAGCTGCGGCAGGAGCTGGGGGAGGGCTGGATCGAGGCCGTGGGCGAGCGGCTCCAGGCCACGGCGGAGCTCGAGGCGGACGCGGTGGACATGGCCCTGGCGGCGGAGTCGGGCGACCACGATCGGGCGATGGCGCTCTACGGCGGCTCGTTCCTGCCGGGAGCCGCCCTGGCCGTGAGCCGTCCCATGGAGGGCTGGATCGACGCGCAGCAGGCCCGGCTCACCCGTCTTCACCGGCGGGCGCGCCGGGAGGCGATCGACGCCCGGGTCGCCGGTGACCGGCTGCGCGATGCGGTGGGGCTGGCCCGCTCGTGGGCGGAGACGGACCCGCTCGACGACGAGGCGCAACACCGGCTGATCGAGCTTCTGGCCGCCACCGGCGACCGCTCCGGGGCTCTCCGGCAGTACGAGCGGTACGCCGCCCTTCTGGCGGCCGAGCTCGACCTGGAGCCGCTGGACGAGACACGGGAGCTGGTGGCGCGCATCCGGAGCGGCGAAGTAGGGGAGCGTGCCGCGGCCGCGGTGCCGGCGGCGCCGGAGCTTCGGGAGGCCGGCTCCGGGGAGCCCGCCCGGGGCGCGGACCGGTCTCCCGGCGCCGCTCCCCCTGCGGACGACGGCGGCGGCGAGCGCGGCCGGTTCGACCTCCTGCTCGATCGGGTGGCCGGCCTGCGCTACCGACGGACCTTCCGGTGGACGCTCGGCTACCTGGCGGCGGCCGTCCTGCTGCTCCAGGGCGCCCAGATACTGACGGACGCCTTCCTGCTGCCGCTGGTCTTCCTGCGGGTGCTCGCGCTCTTCCTGGCGGCGGGCGCCATCGGGGTCCTGGGCGCGGCCTGGTACGTGGCCGAACCCCGGCGCCGGTTCGGCCTGCCCGAGGCGGCGCTGACGCTCCTGGTGGGCGTCTTCGTCTTCAGCCTGCCGCCGTGGTTCAGCAACGCGGAGAGCATCCCGGCGTTCAGCGATCTGGACCCGAACCGGATCGCGGTGCTCTATTTCGACGACATGAGCGCCGACAGCTCGATGGCGCAGCTTGCCGCCGGCTTCACCGAGGCGCTCATCCACGAGCTCAGCCAGGTGGACGGCCTCGACGTGGTATCCCGGCGGGCCGTGACCCCGTTCCGCAGCAATCCGGAGCTCGCGTACGACAGCGTGGTGACGACGCTGCGCGCGGGCACGCTCGTGGAGGGGAGCCTGACCCGGATCGGGGACCGACTCCGGCTCACGATCCAGCTCATCGACGGGGCCACGTCGTCGCACCTGCTGAGCACCACGCTGGAGAGCGCCGCCGACTCGGTGGACGAGCTGCTCGTGGCCATGCCCGAGGAGGCCGCGAGGCTGCTGCGCCGGAAGCTGGGCGACTGGGTCCGGCTCCAGGAGATGAAGACGGTGGCCTCGAGCGCGGAGGCGCTGGAGCTGGTCAAGCGCGCCGAACCGCTCCTGGTGGACGCCCGGGTGGTCCGGTGGCGGGATACCGAGTCGGCGCTCCCCCTCCTCGACCGGGCGGACTCCATGCTGGCGGAGGCGGCGCGCCTGGACCCCGAGTGGCCCGAGCCGGTGATGATGCGCGCGCGGGTGGAGGAGATCCGGGCCCTGGCCACGGCCGCGATCCCCACGTACTACGCGCCGGGGCCGACGGAGAAGGCGTTCGAGCACCTGCACCGCGTCCTGGACCGCTGGCCCGATTACGCGCCTGCGTACGCCATGCGCGGCAACCTCCGCTACACGCTGGCGGAGAGCGGGTCGGTGCCGGAGGAGCGGCTGGAGGAGCTCTACGAGCAGGCGGAAGCGGACCTGCGCAAGGCCGTGCTCGAGGATGACGGGCTGGCGGACGCGTGGTGGGGGCTGAGCAAGGTGCTGATGGACCAGTACTCCCACGCCGAGGCCCGGCAGGCCGCGCTCCGGGCGGTCGATAACGACGCGTTCCTGGCCACCGACATCGAGAACCTCTTCCACCTCTTCTTCGCCACCTTCGACGCGGAGGACCACCCCGCCGCCGTCGACTGGTGCGCCCGGCTCGGACAGCGCTACCCCCGGAGCAGCGACCACGCCTTCTGTGAGCTCCTGCTGCTCACCAGTTCACCGCTGGTGAGCCCGGACCCCGACCGCGCCTGGGACATGGCCGGCATCATCGTGGACTCGTCCGCGGCCAGCGCCCGCGAGGTCTACGAGGGGTACACGGCCATCCAGGTGGGCAAGGTGCTGGTCCGGGCCGCCCTGCCCGACAGCGCCCGCGCCGTGGTGGACCGCGCCCTCCCTGACGGCCCCGTACCCGACTGGGGGCTATACGATCTGGCCCACTTCAACCACATGCTCGGCGCGGACGACCGCGCCCTCGATCTCCTCGAGGAGTGGTTCGACTTCAACCCGGTACGGGCCAGGCGACTCGCCAAGGACTGGTGGTTCCGACGCCTGCGGGAGGACCCGCGGTTCGTGCGGATGGTCAGCCAGGACGAGCCCTGACCGCCCGCCGGAGCTACTTCCGGGGCGGCCCCACCACCAGGTCCGGGTCCCGCTCGTGCTCGCGGCCGTTCACCCGCACCCGGATCGCGTAGCTGTAGCGTCCCCGCGGGCCGTCCGGTGAGGCCGGATCGTCCGGCTCGCCGCCCTCGTGCGCCGCGTCATCCGTGGCGTGTCCCACGCGCTCGCCCCTCCCACCCCCTATCCGGGCGCCGGCCGCCCGCCCGAACGGCGCGGCCCCGCTCTTCGCGCCGAAATCCACCTCCCATTCGTCCGCGTCGGCACACTCCCAGCTCACGTAGGCGTTCCGCTTCACCCGGATCTCGGGAGGGTCTACTTCGATGGCGCCGTCCGGCGCGACGGTGATCACGGCGTGGACCTGGTCCTCGAACCCTCTGCGGCTCGACATTCGAAACCTCCGGGGAGGAAGGGGTGGAGATCGTGTCCTGCGGGCGGAGCGGCAGCCATTCGGCCTGCCGCAATATCTGTCGCGTTACGCTTCACCACAAGCCGTGGCCCCCCGCGCGAAGGCTGCCCCCCGAGACGGGCGCTCGGCGGGCTCAGTCGCCGAAGCTGATTCCCAGGTCGCGGGCGGTCTGGACCACGTCCGATTCCAGGGGCACCTGCTTGAGGCGCTCGATGGCCTGGGCGAGGGGGACGGCGCGGACGCCGGGCGGATCGAGGGCGACCATGGTGCCGTACGACTCCTCGGCGACGCAACGGACGGCGGCGGCGCCGAAGCGAAGCGCGATGAGGCGGTCGTAGGCGCTGGGCGAGCCGCCGCGTTGAAGGTGCCCGAGCACGATGGAGCGGGTCTCCTTGCCCGTCTCGTCGGCGATCTGGCGTGCTACGCGGTCGGCGATCCCGCCATACCGCTTGGCGCCGCCGGGGAGGGCGCCCTCGATGAAGGCCGGCTCTCCCTCGGCGGGACGGGCGCCCTCGGCGACCACCACGATGGTGAACAGCCTGCCCATAGTGTCGCGATCCCGGATCTTCCGGTAGACGCCGTCCATCCGGTAGGGGATCTCCGGGATCAGGATGACGTCGGCGGTGGCGCTGACGCCGGCGAAGAGGGCGATCCAGCCGGTGTGCCGGCCCATGACCTCGACGACCATGACGCGCTCGTGGCTCTCGGCCGTGGAGTGGAGCTTGTCGAGGGCCTCGGAGGCCGTCTGGACCGCGGTGTGGAACCCGAAGGTGACCTGCGTTGCGGCCAGGTCGTTGTCGATCGTCTTGGGCACGCCCACCACGGGCAGCCCTTTCTTGGCCAGCTCGTTGGCGATATGGAGAGAGCCGTCGCCGCCGATGGCGATCATGGCGTCGAAGCCGTTCCCGCGAAACGCGTCGATGACCTCGTCGGAGCGGTCGACCAGGCGCACCTCGCCCTCGGCCGTGAGGGCCGGCCACTCGAACGGGTTGCCCCGGTTCGTGGTGCCCAGGATGGTGCCGCCCAGGTGGGTGATGCCGCGGACCGCTTCCTGGTCCAGGCGCACGATCTCGTCCTCGCCGAGCAGCCCGCCGTACCCCTTCCGGATGCCGTGCACTTCCCAGCCACGGTTCAGCGCCGCCAGGACGGCGGCGCGGATCACCGCGTTGAGCCCCGGCGCATCGCCGCCGCCGGTGCTGATGGCGATCTTCTTTCGGTTCATGTCAACGACCTTCTATCCCTCCTCTGCCAGCCCGGCCCGCACGTCCTCCCACTCGGCGTGCCGCCCGGCCGCCTGCTTCGAAAAGATCAGCTCCCCGTCCTTCCGGACATCGAACACGCCGCCGCTGCCCTCGATCAGCCGCACGTCGGCGTCGGGGAACTCCTCACGGATCCGTGCCTCCAGCCTGGAGGCTCGCGGTTCGAACTTTCAGACGCCGCAGTATTCGATCGTGACCTTCATCTCGCCTCCCGGGTGGCTGGGTTCGGGGTACGTTGGGGCGGCAGGTCAGCGGAGGCAAGAAGCGTCCCACCGAGCGTCCAGGGTCGGACTGAAGGCGGGCAGCCCGGGTCAAAGCCCCCGACCGTCGAGCTTCTCGTGGTGACCGAAGGCGATCTCGGGTACGCGTCGCAGGTCGTCAATCCACGGGATCTGGCGCAGGAATGGGTGGGCCTCGGCCACGTGGGACTCGATCTCCTGCCGCTCCGCCTCGTCCAGGCTGCGGCGTGCTCGGCGGGTCCCTCGAGCAGCTTGAGCGGCCGGTGGTGGTGGTCACGTCGCTGCTCAGCCCGCTCTCATGGGCGGCCCTCGACCAGGAGCTCCTGGCCTTCGGCCGCGATCCCGAGCTCGAGCGCGGAGCCGCGCCGGTCCACCTCCGCGCGGGCTCCCTCCAGGATCCGGAGGAGCTCGGCATCGGAGCGCTCCGGGGCGTGGTGGAAGAAGAACAGCCGCCGCACGCCCGCGTCCTCGGCGAGCCGGACGGCCTGATCGAACGTGCTGTGGCCCCACCCTTCCACCCGCGGGTACTCGTCCTCGGTGAACATGGC
>JBKGZE010000064.1:0-9016 GCA_046545735.1 Gemmatimonadota bacterium
GCCCCGCCCGACGCCGAACGGGCCGCCGGACCGGTCCGGCCCCGAGCGGCGGGCGGCCGAGCGGGCGGCGGCCTCCGGGGAGCCTGCCGCTCCCGCGTCGCCGTTCCCGCCACCGGCGTCACTGGCTCCGTCCTGGCCCTGCTCCGTCACGTACGTGCGCTCCTGTCCTGCGTGCTTGGGTACGCACCATGGTTGGGGCAAGAAGCGGACCGGGGAGCGCAGAGATGAGAACGGCCCCGCCACCGCGCGAGGGCGAGGCGGGGCCGTGGTGTTCGAGCGCCCGACGGTCCCTACAGGGGACAGCCGCTCGACAGGTTCGGGTTGTTGTCGATCTCCTGCTGCGGAATGGGGAAGAAGATGTCGTCGCCCTGGGTCCCCTGGGGGTACAGGTCGATGTTGTCGTTCTCCACGAAGCGCCGCAGCGTGGCCTGCCGGGTGCCCGTCAGCCACAGTCCGGCCAGCCGGGCCCGCGCGAGCTGCGGCAGGTCCGTCTGCAGGCTCCCCGTGAAGTCGACCGGGTCGAAGGCGCCGAGGACGCCCTCCAGGTCCGGGTTAACCTCGAGCATCGGGTTCAGCGTCGGGTCCGCCAGCAGCTCGTTCACGATCTGTTCGGCGGCCCCGGCGTTGCCCGCCCGGAGCTCGGCCTCGGCCTCGATCATCCGGGCCTCCCACCACGAGCTCACCAGGATCGGTCGGTTCCCGTTGTCATAGAGGAGTTGGAGCGTGATCTCCACTCCCACCTCCGGCGCGTTGATCCCGTCCGGGCTCGGCAGGAGCAGCCCCTGGGCCACCCACTCGTCGTAGTAGGCGAACCGCTCGTTGTGCCGGTTGGCCGCCGTGCCGTCGCCCACCGTCCAGCGGGCCTGCTGCCCCGCCGCGGCCCAGGTGAAGGCGTAGTACTCGTTGGCCTGCACGTTCTGGTTGTCCGAGTACTCGGCCACGAAGACGAAGCCCGGGTCCACGCGGGCGGCCTCGGCGGCCGCCGCCTGGTACTCCTCGAGCCAGAGGAGCGCGCGGGCCTGGCCGACGATGGCCGCCTGCTCGATGCCCGTCAGCCCCGCGTCGCCGGCCACCTGCTCGGCCTCCTCGAAGCGGCTGATGGCGATCTCCGCAGCAGCGTCCGGTGAGATCGGGGCCCCCTTGGGCTCGTCGATCACGGCGCAGTACAGCTCGGCCATGTAGAGCCGGATGTAGCCACCGTAGAGGTTGGCCAGCGCGAGCCCCTCCTCCACGTCGGCCAGGACCTCCTCGAACTCGGGGTCGGTGAGCGCCTCGCGGAACTCGTCGCGGTTCCGGTCGGCGGACGACCGGGAGATCTGGAGCGGCAGGAAGACGTCCCCGTTCAGCGTCCCATTGTCGGGATCGGTGACCACGTTCCGCTCGTCCACGTCGATCCGGGTCGGGAACGTGCCGGACAGGATCATCTCGTCCGTGAACAGGCCCTCGTAGCGGGTCACGTTGTCGACCGCCTCCTGGAAGTCGCGGACCATGCCCGCGAGCCGGAGCGGCACCGCACCGGGGCCCGCCGCCTGCTCGGGTGTGACCACGTCCGGGTCGGTGACCTGGAGCAGGTCGGTGTCGCAGCCCGCCACCAGCGCGGCCACCAGCGGCAGCGCGAGCCAGCGAGCCGTTTGTCTATGGAACCATGTCATGTCGCTATCCCTCCTCAGAACGAGATCTGGACTCGGGTCGTGAAGCGGCGCGCGGCGGGCAGCGTCCACAGCTGCGCCCGCACGACCTGGTTGCCGCCCGCGAAGTTCGCTTCGGGGTCGGTCCCCGGGTAGTCGGTCCAGGTGGCCAGATTGTCGCCCGAGAAGGTCACGCTGGCAGTGCTCGCGCCCAGCCCCTCCAGCCACGCCTGCGGCAGTGCGATCCGGAGGGAGATGGTCCGGAGCTTGGCGTAGTCCGCGTCGTAGATGTACGGCGCCGTGCTCCCGGCACCGGAGGCCGCATCCTTGATCCGGGCCTCGTCGGTGAGCTCGCCGTCCGGCCCCCGCTCGAAGATGTCCGGGCAGGTGCCGAACTGATTGCCGCCCCCGAACAGGCCGCAGTTGAAGTCCTCCAGCCCGTTTTCGACCTGGTGCCCGCCTGCGTAGTCCACGAGGGCGAAGAGCGTGAACCGGTCGAAGAGGGTCAGCGTCGAGGAGACGGAGCCCTCCCACTCCGGCGTCGGGTGGCCCAGGAACTCCGCGGTGTCCCCTATCACTACCTGGTCGTTCTCGATGGTGACCGGGCGCGCGAAGTAGGACGCGAAGGGGAAGCCCTCACGGTGCTGCTGCGTCCCGAGATCGATGGGCTCCGGCAGCTCGGTGATCTCGCCATCCAGCGTGGCCAGGGTGGCGTTCAGGTCCCAGCGTACGTTGTCCCGATCGACGGTCGTGGCGTCCAGGGCCAGCTCCATCCCGCTCGCCTGCAGCTCGCCGATGTTGACGAACCGCTGCGCCGGGAACCCCAGCGACGGCGCGTCCAGCTGCGCCACGATGTCGTCCTCGGTGGTCTTGTTGAAGTAGGTGAACGAGAGCCCCAGCCGGTTCGACAGGACGCTCGCGTCGAAACCCACCTCGTACTCCCGGGAGACGGCCGGCCGCAGCTCCGGGTTCCCGGGCTGCAGGTTGGTCACGCCCAGCACGTTCTGGCCCCGGAAGGCCGTGGGCACCGGGTCGAGCAACGCCAGGGCGGCGTTCGTGCCCGGCCGCTTCCCGGACTCGCCCCACGCCGTCCGGAACTTGAACTGGTCGGTCAGGGCCGGGAACCAGTCCTCCTCGCTCAGGATCCACGAGAAGCTCAGTCGCGGATACGCCTCGGCGTCCAGGTCGGCGCCGAACGCGCTGTTGTCATCGAACCGGACCCCCGGCGTCAGGAAGATCCGGTCCTTCCACGACAGCTGCTGCTGGACGAAGAGACCGAGGGTCCGGGCCTCGACGAAGCCGTCGCCACCCTCCACGTTCACCGAGTTCCCCACCGACGGCGAGCCCGCCGGGAACTGCTCGCCCTCGGCTATGGTGTAATCGTCGGTCTCACGGAACCACTGGGCGCCGAAGGTGGTCACGCTCTCCAGCTCCGGCGTCAGGCTGAAGCTCAACGCCGAGGTGGCCTCGAGTGTGACGTTCCGGGACACCAGGTCGAGCCGGTAGATGTACCCATCGGAGAGGCTGCCGAACGGCCCCGTGGGGTCCACCGGGAATACGTTCCGGGTCCGGCTCGCATGCTGGTCGTAGCCGACGGTGAACCGGTTGTTCCAGAACTGGAGCGGCGTCCACTGCATGGTGGCGCTCCCGGTGAAGCGCTCCACCCCCTGCTCGTTGCGGATCGTGCCGATCTTCTCCATGGAGTTGTCGACCGCCACGAAGTACGGGCTGGCGCAGACGGCGTCGGTCAGCGACTGCAGGTCGCCCTGCCCGGCCCGCGCCAGCTCGAACGCGATGAAGCACGTCTCGATCTCCTCGCCGCCCTCGTTCGGGTCCGACGCGATCATCGGCCCGAACCATGGCGTGCCCAGCGCGTTCCCCACATAGCCGTACAGGCTGTTGTCGTTGGTGGGCAGCCCGGCGAAGCTGCTGATGAAGCCGGTCGATACGTCGATCCGGATGTTCTCGGACGGCTCGGCGTTGATGTTCCCGCGCACGTTGTAGCGCTCGAGCTCGTCGCCCTGCAGCACGCCCTCCTGCGACAGGTAGTCGCCCGAGACGAAATAGTTGACGCCCTCCACGCCGCCTCGCACGCTCGCCCCGAAGGCACGGTTGTAGCCCGTCCGGAACGGGTCGTCCAGGTACGCCTGCCCCTCGAGGAGGTTCATGTCGTAGACCGTGTCCTTCGCCGCCGGCACGCCCGTCAGCAGCTCGAGCCCGGCGCCCTCCGTGGTGCTCCACGCCTGGCTCCACCAGTCGGTGTCGTCCCAGTTGGCCCCGTACTCGGCCCGGAACGTCCAGGTGGCCCGCTCCGCCGCCCGGCCCTGCTTGGTCGTGATCCGGATCACGCCCGACGACGCGTCCGTGCCGTACAGCGTGGCCGCCGCCGGTCCCTTCACCACCTCGATGGACTCGATGTCCTCCGGGTTGATGTCGTTGATCCGGGTGAAGTCCTGGCCGCCCGCGCCGGCGCCCACGTTGTTGTTGTTGTCGATCCGCGCGCCGTCCACGTAGATGATCGGCGTGTTGTCGAGCCCCAGGCTCGTGTTGCCCCGGACCTTCATGCTCGAGGCCGCCGCCACCGAGCCCGAGCTCTGCTGGATCTTCACGCCCGCCACCTGCCCGGTCAGGAGCGCGCTCAGGCTCGAGACCGGCTTGGTCTCCAGCGTCTCGGTGCCGCTCACCGCTTCCACGCTGTGCCCGAGCTCCCGGGTGCGCTGCTCCCCGGTGGCCGTCACCACCACCCGGTCCAGCGAGATGGCGCTCACGCCCAGCTCGAAGTCTTCCGAGAGCGTGCCGCCCGGCGGAAGCGTGGCCGTCCGCTGCGCCGCGCCGTACCCGATGTACTGCACCCGGAGCTGCACGTCTCCGGCGGGCACGTTGCGGAGGATGTAGCGGCCGTCGTTGTTCGTGATCGTGCCGATCCCGGTGCCGCGGATCGACACCTGGGCGCCCGCCAGCGGCTCGCCCGTGGTGGCATCGATCACCGTGCCCTGGATCACGCCCGTGTCCTGCGCCTCCAGGTCCTGCCCTGCCATCGGCGACAGCAGCAAGGCGACCGCTGCGGCCGCGAGGACCGCAAACGCAATACGTCTCATGCGTGGCCTCCTCATGAGTTTGGGGGGTAAACACAGGTCGGCTCCGCTCGGTCCTTAACCGACCGGCGCCAGCGCGCCCACGCGCCCTGCGTATGAGGATAACGTACAGGCGCGGCCGGATCTGACAAGTCGCGTCATCCACCTCCGAAGGGGATGGGACTCGCATCCCGCACCTGTCCCGATGAAGTGAGGGCTTCGGATCGGAACAGATCGGACCCCGCGCAACGCGCGTTGCCGCCGCAGCGTTCAGCGCTCCGGGCGCGGGAGCAGAGTGGCACCGCCCGGCGGGGCGGACCCGGGTTCAGTCGCCCCGAGGCCCCCTGCGGCCGCGGCCTCGCCCCCGGTTCCGCTTCCGGTTGCGGCCCGCCCCTCGCTCGGGCGGCAGCGGCTCGACGGCCTGGACCTGCACCGGAGTCTGCTCGGGGACGACGCGGATCCGGTGGGCGAGCTCGGTGTCGAGGGCGAGCTCGGTGCGTCCCACCTTCAGCACCCAGGCGGGAGAGCGCTGGACCACCCGGAGCCGCACGCCGGGGAGGATGCCGAGCCCGGCGAGCTTGGCGCTGGCGGCGGTCCACGGCTCCTCCAGGCAGCTGACGGAGGCCCGGCCGCCCCGCGGCAGGTCCGTGACCCGGACCGAGTGGCAGTGCACGCCGTGACAGCCGTCCACCTCGGGCACCGGAGGCCCCGCCTCGCAGCTCTCCTTCCACCCCGCGGTCACCCCGCGGAACGTGTCCTTCAACCGCTCGACGATCATCATCGGCTCGCCCACCTCCGTAACGTGGCCAGCCACCGCGGCGGCCGGGGGTTCTCGTACCCGCAGTCGGGGCAGCGGACGAAGCCGCACGCCTTGTGCAGCGGACACGCCTGACAGGTCGCCTGCGACGGGTCCTCCCGGAACTCCGCGCCGCAGAAGCCGCAGGTGATCCGCTGCCCGTCAGCCGTGCCACCAGCGCGGCCACCACCGGCGCCCCCGGCGGAAACCTCGGCCGGCGCGCCCGTCCCGTCCGCCGGGCCGTCGCGCCCGGGAGCCTGCCCCGGTCCGGTCCGCATCGCGTCGATCACCAGCCGAGCCCCCGCAGCACCAGGTTGAGCACGCCGCCCACCAGGAAGGCGAACGGCACGGCGAAGAGGAAGATGGCCATGGCTGTCTTCACCCCCCGCTCCTTGATCATCATGAGGAACTGGGCGACGCACGGGACGAAGAGAGTGAGGGTCACGGCCGCGACCGTGAGCTGGACCGGGCTCAGCAGCCCCTGCTGGTTCAGGTCGAAGAGGCCGGCGGCGCCGTAGTCGCGACGGAAGAAGCCGAAGAGGAACGCTTCCGACGCCTCCCCCGGCAGCCCCAGCCACCCCATGACCGGGGCGAGTCCGGCCACGGCCGCCTCGAGCATCCCCGTCAGGTCACCGATCCAGAGGATGACGCTCGCCAGGAGGAAGAGCGGCAGCACCTCCATGAAGTACCACTGCATCCGGGCCGTCGTCTTCGTCAGGACGTTGGCCGGCTTCGGCAGCCGCAGCGGCGGCAGCTCCATGTGGAACGTCGGCCGCTCTCCCGGCAGCACCTGCGCGCCCAGCCAGCCCACGCCCAGGAAGACGCCCGTCAGGACCAGGATCAGCACGCTCAGCGCGGCCCCGTTCCCCGACAGGATCCCCAGGATGACGCCGAGCTGGGCCGAGCACGGGATCGCCAGCGCCAGCAGGAGCGTCGCCAGCACCCGCTCCCGACGGCTCTCCAGCGTGCGGGTGACCATGGTCGCCATGGTGTCGCACGCGAAGCCGAGCACCATCGGGATCACCGCCCGGCCACTCAGCCCGATCTTCTTGAACGTGCGGTCCACCAGCAGCGCCAGGCGCGGGAAGTAGCCGCTGTCCTCCAGGATGCTGAAGAAGAGGAAGAACGTGCCCACGATCGGGAGGATGATCGCCACCGCGTAGCGGACCCCCAGCGTCAGCAGCCCGTAGTCGCCCACGAACAGACCCTGCAGCCACGGCCACGGGATCACCCGCTCGAACACGCTCTGGAACATCGGATTCAGACCGTGCTCGAAGATGGTGGTCTCGAGCCAGTCCACCACCGTCCCCGCCCCGAACTCCCCCACGAACTTGTACAGCCCCAGGTAGAGCACCAGCAGGAGCGCCGGGATCCCGAACAGCGGGCGCGCCAGCGCCGCCCCGAGACGGTCGCGCAACGATCGCGACTCCGCCTCCTCGTCCCCGCCCGTCACCACCCCGTCCAGCACCTTCTCCGCCGCACGATGCCGCTCGTAGGCGACCCGGTAGACCGCCGCCTCCGCGAACTCCGCTGTCGCCTGCTCCAGCTCCGCGATCGCCGCCGCACCCTCGTCCGGCTCCGCCGCCGCCACCCACTCCGCCGCCTCCGCGTCCCCCTGCACCAGCAACGACGCCAGCGCCGCCGGCTCCACCGGATACACACCCTCGAGACGACGGCTCACCCGGTCGATCGCACGGCCCACCCCGTTCCCGTATACCGGCTGCGCCGGACGGCCCCGGGCCGCCGCCCGCTCCACCGCCCGCCCAAGATCCGCCATCCCGCGCCCCGTCACCGCCACCACCGGGACCACGTCCGCACCCGTTCGCTCCGCCAGCAGGCCGTGGTCCACCACCAGGCCCAGCCGCTCGGCCTCGTCCATCATGTTCAGCGCCAGCACCAGCGGCCGCCCCGTCTCCAGCAGCTGCAGCGTGAGCGGCAGCGCCCGCTCCAGGTTCTTCGCGTCCACCACCTGGACCAACACGTCCGCTTCCACCCCGAACACCAGTCGCCGCGCCACCCGCTCCTCCTCCGTCGTCGGCAGCAGCGAGTACATCCCCGGCGTGTCGATCAGCTCCACCTCACGCCCCTCCAGCGACCACTTCCCCCGGTCCACACCCACCGACGTGCCCGGGTAGTTCGACACCGTCACGTACGTCCCGGTCAGACGATTGAACAGCGAACTCTTCCCCACGTTCGGCGCGCCCACCAGCGCCACACGCAGCGTGCCCCCACCCGGCAGCCCCTGACCCGGGGCAACGGCACACGACGACCCCGGCGCCAGCGGCTCCCCTGCCCCGCCTCCGGCCCCTTCCGCTGTCACTGGCTTCGTCGTGGTCGCCGTCATAACCCCGCCGCATCGTTGAAACTGGTTCTCAATGGTGCCGCCACCGAAGGGCCGGGGCAATCGGGAAAGCCTTGAGGGCGGAGGTGGGGGAAACCCCCACGCGACGTCGCGAGGGTCCGACCGATCGAGGGGGTACGACTGGTTGAGCGAGTAGGGCGCGGCCGCGCGTGGCGCGCACCCGCACGGGCACGCGCACGCGGGCGGGAGCGCTTTACCGTCCGTAGCCCTCCCAACTGCGATCGGGCGGCTGGCAGGCGGGCCAGGTGCCGGGCTCGCCGGTACGCCGGTCGACGGGCATGATGCGGCGCTCGCGGTCGATGAACTCCGGGTCTTCGGAGGCCATGTAGGCGAGCATGGCGAAGAGGACGGCGTTGTGGCGCACGTTGGCGAACGCGAGCTTGTCGAGCGTGTCCATGTTCGTGTGCCAGGTGTAGCGGCCGTAATCCCAGGAGTCGACCCAGAGGCCGAAGGCCGGGGCGCCGGCGCAGGAGAACGCGGCGTAGTCGCTGCCGCCGCTGGGCGCGCCGGGGAAATCGACATCGATGGGACGGGTCAGCTCGGCGGGCAGGGCGCTGAGCCAGTCGGCGAAGTGGGCGCCCGCATCCAGCAGCCCCTCCATGCCGACGCGGCTGATCTTGCCCGTGCCGTTGTCCTGGTTCAGGACCGCCTGGAGCCCCTCGACGATTTCGGGGTGGTCGGCGGCGAAGGCCCGCGAACCGTTCAGCCCCTGCTCCTCGCTCCCCCAGTGGCCGGCGATGATGGTGCGGCGCGGGTTCGGGTAGTGCGCCTTCAGGAGGCGCATGGCCTCGGCGATGATGACCGTCCCGGTGCCGTTGTCGGTGGCGCCCTGCGCGCCGTCCCAGGAATCCAGGTGAGCGGAGAAGAGGACGTACTCGTCCGGGCGCTCGGTGCCCGGGATCATGCCCACGGTGTTGAACACCGGCACCTCGCCCAGCTCGCGGGCGTCGGCCTGCAGGCGGACCCGGGGCGCCTGCCCGTGGTCGGCCAGCCGGTGCAGCAGGCCGTAGTGCTCGCAGCTGACCGCGAGCGTCGGCATGAGCCCGTCGCGGTCGCCAAAGATGCGGTGCGCGCCGTAGCCGCCGGACCAGCTCGACGTCAGCACGGCGGCGACCCCGTTTGCGTGCAGGAGGCCGGCCACGTCGGCCTGTTCGAC
>JBKGZE010000065.1:0-9006 GCA_046545735.1 Gemmatimonadota bacterium
GGTGCGTGCGTCGCGGGTTGTACTTCTCATATACACGTCCACCCGCCGGGCCGCGGCGTCCAGCGCGTTCTCGACCAGCTCCTTCACCACCGACGCCGGCCGCTCCACCACCTCGCCGGCGGCGATCTGGTTCGAGAGCGTGTCCGGCAGGACCTGGATACGGCGCATTCAGCCCTCGAGCTGATAGAACGTGAGGGCGTTCCGGGTGGTCCGCTCGGCCACGGCCTCCAGCGTCTCCCCCCGCAGCTCGGCCACGGCGCGCGCGACCTCCACCACGTACGCCGGCTCATTCCGCTTCCCGCGGTGCGGCACCGGCGCCAGGTAGGGTGCGTCCGTCTCGATGAGGAGCCGGTCCGCGGGCGTCTCCGCCACGAGATCTTTCGTCCCGTAGCTCCTGAACGTGATCAGCCCGGAGAAGGAGACGTACCACCCGGCCTCCACGCCGGCCTCGAAGAGAGACGGCCCGCCGGCGAAGCAGTGGAGCACGCCGCGGACGCTCTCGCCGGCCGAGCGGACGAGGGCGATGGTGTCGTCGTCCGCATCCCGGGAGTGGACCACCACCGGCTTGCCAGTGTCCGCCGCCAGCTCCAGGTGCCGCTCGAACGACTCGCGCTGCGTCCGGCGGGGCGAGTTGTCGTAGTAGTAGTCGAGCCCGGTCTCGCCCACCGCCACGACGCCCGGCTCCGCCACGAACTCGCGGACCCGAGGGAATCCGGTCGCCGTCCGCGTCGCCGCGTGGGGGTGGATCCCGGCGGTCGACCATACGCCGAGGGCCGCGGCCAGGTCACGGGCGGAGAGGGCATCCTCCTCGTCGGACGCGATGAGGACGAAGCGGTCCACGCCGGCCGCCCGCGCTCGTTCGGCCGCCGCGTCCGCCTCTCCCTCGAAGCGGGCGTCGGTCAGGTGGCAGTGGGAGTCGAAGTATCCCACCCGACCGCTACGCCCGGGCTTTCGCCGGTGCGGACCCGTGCTGCTCGCCCGTCCGCTCCTCGATCTCCAGCAGCGCCGGCGAGGCGACGAAGATGGACGAGTAGGTCCCGATGACCACCCCGAGCATGAGGATCAGGGCGAAGTCGCGGATGATCGAGCCGCCGAGGATGAAGAGCGCCAGCAGCACCACGAAGGTGGTGCCGGACGTCATGACCGTCCGCGGCAGTACGTCGTTGATGGACCGGTTGATGATGTCGATGTACGGGTCGCGGCGGCGCGGCCCGGTGAGATTCTCCCGGACGCGGTCGAAGACCACGATGGTGTCGTTGAGCGAGTAGCCGATGATCGTCAGGACCGCGGCTACCGTAGGCAGCGAGACCTCGAGCCGCAGCGCCGAGATGAAGCCGAGCGTGATCAGGATGTCATGCATCGTGGCGATCACAGCCGCCACGCCGAAACGCCACTCGAAGCGGAACGCCAGGTAGATCAGCGTCAGCGCGAAGGACATGAGGATGGCGAGCAGGGCCTTGGTCTGGAGCTCGCCCCCGATCTTCGGCCCCACCGCTTCCGTACGGATCACGGTGACTGCGTCTTCGCCGTACGCCTCCGCCAGCGCCATGCTGATCAGATCCGAGGTGTTGGTCCCCTCCTCCGCGAACTCGGCCACACGGATCAGGAACTCGTTCTCCCCGCCGAACCGCGTGACCTCCTCACCGGGGATGTCCCCCACCGCGCTCCGGACCTCCCCCACCGTCGTGGGCTGCTCGAACTCGACCTGGACCAGCGTGCCGCCCGTGAAGTCGACGCCGTAGTTGACCCAGCCCTGGCCCGTGACTCCGAACACGACGATGGCCAGGAGTCCGGCGGCGATCACCGCCGCGCTGACCATGTAGGCCGGGCGGCGCCGCTCGATGAACTTGTAGTCCGCGTTCTGGAAGAACCGCATCGATGCCTCGTTGTCCCTTCGTCAGATGCTGATCGCGTCCGTGGCCTTCTTCCGCTCCAGGTAGAGCAGGAAGAAGGACCGGGTCACGTATACGGCCGAGAAGAACGACGCCACGATCCCGACGGACAGGGTCACCGCGAATCCGCGCACCGGACCCGTCCCGAACTGGAAGAGGATGAGGGCGGTGAGCAGCGTGGTCAGGTTCGAGTCGACGATGGCCGACATGGCGTGCTTGAACCCTTCGTCGGCAGCGGTGCGTGGGACCCGGCCCGCGGCCAGCTCCTCCCGGATCCGTTCGAAGATCAGCACGTTCGCGTCCACGGCCATGCCCACCGAGAGGATCAGCCCCGCGATCCCCGGCATGGTGAGGGTGGCGTTGAAGGCGGCCAGCCCGCCCATGACCAGGATCACGTACACGATCAGCGCCGACACGGCCAGGACCCCCGCCGCGCGGTAGTACCCGATCATCAAGCCCACGACGAGCACCAGCCCGACGATCCCCGCCAGCCGGCCCTTCTGCACGGAGTCCGCCCCCAGCGACGGGCCCACCGTCCGCTCTTCCATGATCCGGAGCGGCGCCGGCAGCGCACCGGCTCGGAGCACCAGCGCCAGGTCCTGGGCCTCGGCCAGCGGGGCCTGACCCAGCTGGATCTGCCCCCGCGAGCCGATCCGGGCCTGGATCACGGGAGCGCTCACCACCTGATCATCGAGGACGATCGCCAGCAGCTCGCCGATGTTCTCACCCGTCTTCCGCTCGAACAGCCGCCCGCCCCGGCGGGAGAGCTGGAACGAGACGATCGTCTCGTTGAACTGCGGGTCCTTGCCCGGCTGCGCGTCCTCCAGCTCCTCGCCCCGGAGGAACGGGTCATCCTCGAGCACCCACAGCGGACGATACAACTGGGCCCCCTCCCCCCTCGGCTGCTGACCCAGTCGCAGCGCCATCCCTCGCGGAATCGCCCGCCGGACCTGTGGGTCCGCGAGCCACCGCTCGACCATGTCCGCGTCCCGCTCCTCCACCAGGAACTGGCCCTCCTGACCGCCCTGGAGGAGCAGCTCGGAGAACGGACGACGGGTGAGGGCGGCCTCCGGGTCCTCCGCGGCCACCGTGTCCGCCCCGGTCGCGGCCGTGTCCTCTCCGAAGAGCAGGTCCTCCACGCTCTCCCGCTCCCCTTCCTCCGCCTCGGTCCGGGCCCCGGCCTCCGGGAACGCCTCCAGAACCGCCCGGTCGATCCGGTCCAGACGGTCCGCGAACCTCTGGAAGTCCTCACCGGACTTGACCAGGAAGAACTGGAGGAAGGCCGTCTGCTGGATGATCTCCTTGGCCCGCGCCTCGTCGCGGATCCCCGCAAGCTCGACGATGATCCGATCGGTGCCCGCCCGCTGGATCAGCGGCTCCTCCACACCGAACTGGTCGATCCGGGTGCGGATGATCTTCAGCGCCCGCTCGGTCGCGTCGGCCCTGCCCTCCGGCGTCATGGTCTCTTCCCGGTCCTCCACCTCCAGGACCAGGTGCATCCCACCCTGAAGATCGAGCCCGAGCTTCACCGGCGAGCAGGTACTGGCCAGATCGCCCTCGGCCTGCTGCTCCACACACGACGTGTAGTTGTCGTAGAGGAACCAGCCGCTCCCGATCACGGCCAGCAGGATGACGACGATCCGCCCTCGTAGGCTACCGAACATGGATTGCAGCGCTCTCCCTGAGTTTTGCGCGGCCGGGATCCGGTCTCGCGACCCTGCCAAAGACGGCGAAAGGTGAGGGAGCGCCGGCCCGTTGTCAACGGCAGGCGGGGCGTGCGCACGCCGCCCGATGCCGCCGCCGAAGGCGCCGCTCGACCGTGCCCCCCGGCCCCGGGCCAAGACCGGGAGTCGGCCCGGGGCAGCGTCCGCAAAGTGGGTTGCCGCACCGCCCCACCGGCCTCTATCTTCGGGCATTCGCCACTCAAATCTCCCCGGCGCATGCTGGCCCGCCCGATCGGCGGGCCGGCTCCACACGCGAGATGCCATGAACGCCCGTGGACGGGACATCGAATCGGACGACCGGCCGACGCCCGCGTCCTCGCCGACTCAAGGACCCGGTGTGCCGAGCCACGGGCCGGGGCACGGAGCCACACGATGGCGAGCGTGACACGTCTCTTCCGCTCGCCGCCCGGGAGCGGTGAGAACAGCTGGATCAAGCTCGGCCTGGCGGTAGCCGCGGTCGCGGCGTACGTCCTGGCGTTCATCCCGCCGTTCACCCCGGACGAGTACCGGATCGTCACGCTGGCGGCCGCGCCCGTGGTCGTGTTCGCGTGGCTCTTCGGGTTCTGGGGGGGTACGGCGGCCGGGCTCATCGTCATCCCGCTCACCGGGTTGCTCGTCGCGCTCGCCACGGATGTGTCGGTGCTGACCGTGCTGGCGCAGGTCCAGCGCGAAGAGCTGCTGCCCGCCATCCTGCTGTTCGTCCTGGGCGCCCTCCTGGGTGGGCTGCGCGACGTCGCGGCCCAGATGCGCCGGGAGCTCGCGGCGCGCAGCGAGGTGGAAGAAGCGCGTCGGGAGAGCGAGGAGCGGTACCGGTTCGTCGCGGAGAGCGCGTCCGACGGCATCATCACCATCGATCACAACCGTAGGATCCTGTTCGCGAACCGGGCGGCCGAGAAGATCTTCGGGCTCTCCATCACCGACATGGTCGGGCGGTCGTTCAATACGCTGATCCCGGAGCGGGTCCGGGCCGATCACGAGATCGCCCTCGGGCAGTACCTCGAGCAGGTCGCGACCAGCAATCCGGAGTACGCGCTTCAGATCGCAGGCATCGGCACGGGGCATCGGGAGATTGCGCTGGAGATCTCGTTCGGCGAGTACGTGAAGAACAACGAGCACGTGTTCACCGGCGTGGTCCGCGACGTCACCGAGCGGCAGCAACTGGAGCACGCCCTGAAGCGGGCCAAGGAGGACGCGGAGCGGGCGAACCGTGCCAAGAGCGAGTTCCTGAGCCGGATGAGCCACGAGCTGCGCACGCCGCTGAACGCCATCCTCGGCTTCGCCCAGCTGCTCGAGATGGACGCTCTCGATGCCGAGCAGAAGGAGAGCGTGGAGCAGATCCTGAAGGCCGGACGCCACCTGCTCGTGCTGGTGGATGAAGTCCTGGACATCGCCCGGATCGAGGCGGGCCGGATGTCGCTCTCCCTCGAGCCGATCAGCGTGCAGGAGATCGCGCTGGAGGCGTGGGAGCTGGTGCGGCACCGAGCCGACCGGGCGGGGATCCGGCTGCTGAACGGCGACGACTGCGGCGTGCGGGTCACCGCCGATCGTCAGCGATTCAAGCAGGTCATGCTGAACCTGCTGTCCAACGCCGTCAAGTACAACCGGGACGACGGCGTGGTGGAGGTCAGCTGTGGGCGGGGCATGACCGGCGCCAACCGGGTCCGGGTCGCCGTGCGCGACATCGGGCGCGGCATCCCCGAGAACGCGCTGAGCCGACTGTTCACGCCGTTCGAGCGGCTGGGCGCGGAGCAGACCGGGATCGAGGGGACCGGGATCGGGCTCGCCGTGTCCCGTGGGCTGATCGAAGCCATGGATGGAGAGATCGGCGCGGACAGCGTCGAGGGCGAGGGCAGCACGTTCTGGTTCGAGCTGCCGGTCGACACCACGGAGCCGGATCCGGAACCGGCCACCGCGCAGCCGTCGGTGCCGGCGGAGGCAGGGAACGGCGACCCGGTGCGTGAGTCCACCGTCCTCTACATCGAGGACAACCCGTCGAACTTCAAGCTGGTGGAGCGGGTGTTGAGCCGCCGCCCGGGGGTCAGGCTCCTGACGGCCATGCAGGGCGGGCTCGGGCTGGAGATGGCCCGCGACCAGCACCCCGATCTCATCCTCCTGGACCTCCACCTGCCCGACATCCACGGCTCCGAGGTGATGCGGCGCGTCCACGAGGACCCTGTCATCGCGGACACTCCCGTGGTTATCATCAGTGCCGACGTGACCAGCAACCAGGCCGCGCAGCTCCTGGACGCCGGCGCCGAGGCGTACCTGCCCAAGCCGCTCGACGTGCAGGAGTTCCTCCGCATCGTGGACGATCTCCTCCAGACCTAGGCAGCGGATGTTCGACGACGACTACCGGGAATCCAAGATCCTGATCGTGGACGACGAGCCGGCGAACGTCCGACTCCTCGAACGGATCCTGCAACGCGAGGGGTTCCAGGAGATCGACAGCACCACCGACCCGCGGCAGTTCCTGGCCCGGTTCACCGCCCGCAGGCCGGACATCGTCCTCCTCGACCTCCACATGCCCGGGCTCGACGGCTTCGACGTAATGGAGCAGCTCCAGGCGCGGATCCCGGAGCACGATTTCGTGCCGATCCTGGTCCTCACCGCCGATATCACCCCCGAGGCCAGGCAGCGCGCGCTCTCCGCCGGAGCCAAGGACTTCCTCACCAAGCCGGTGGACCCCACCGAGGTCATCCTCCGGATCAGGAACCTGCTGCAGACCCGCTACTACTACCGGCAGCTCCAGAACCAGAACGACACCCTCGAGCGCAAGGTGGCCGCGCGCACCCGGGATCTGGAGAAGGCCCAGATCGAAATCCTGAACCGACTGGCGCGGGCGGCCGAGTACCGCGACGACCAGACCGGCCACCACGCCCAGCGCGTCGGCCACATGTCGGCCGTGATCGCTCGCGAGCTCGGCCTCACCGACGCCGACGTGATGCTGATCCGCAGGGCCGCGCCGCTCCACGACGTGGGCAAGATCGGGATCCCCGACGGCATCCTCCTCAAGCCCGGCAAGCTGACCGAGGAGGAGTTCGAGGAGATGAAGAAGCACACCGCCATCGGGGCCGGCATCCTGTCCGGGAGCCAGTTCCCCGTCCTGCAGCTGGCCGAGGAAGTCGCCCTCTACCACCACGAGAACTGGGACGGGATGGGGTACATGCGGGTGGAGGGTGACCTGATCCCGCTACCGGCCCAGATCGTCCACGCCGCCGACGTCTTCGACGCGCTCACCCACGAGCGCCCCTACAAGCGGGCCTGGTCGGTGCACGAGGCCCTCGAGGAGATCCAGAACCTGGACGGGCGCTTCTTCGAACCGCGGGTGACCCGCGCCCTCATGGCCGTGCACGCCGCCGGCCGCCTCCAGGTCGACGGCCCGCCGCCCCCCATCACCGACATCTTCCGCTCCGACTCCGGCGAGAGGGACGAAGAGCTGACGGCGCGAGCCATGCGGGCGGAGACGGCGGCCCGCGTCAGCGCGCCGGAGCCCATACGGAGCGGCGCCAGCGCCTGAGAAGTGGGCCCGGCAGGACTTGAACCTGCGACCGTCGGATTATGAGTCCGCTGCTCTGACCAGCTGAGCTACGGGCCCGGAGGTGCGGCGACCACGGACCAACGCCCGCATTGCCCCACCGCGATCGAATCTACCCGCGCCGCCCCTGCCCCGCCAACCCCTCCTCGCGTCGCTCGCGTCGCGCGTCGCTCGCGTCGCGCCGCGTCGCGCTACCGGGGCGGGCTGTCGCGGCTGGTGTTCAGCAACACCCCGAGTCGCTGGTCCGGCTGGGTTCGCGCCCGGTCTTCGTAGTGGGTGAGCGGGTGCCCGCGCCGCACGGCGCGGACACGAGGGTCGTGGCCTGGAGCTGAGGGCGCGCTACAGCGTTCCGAACAAGCGGTCGCCCGCGTCGCCCAGGCCGGGCAGGATGTAGCCGTTCTCGTCGAGCTCGCGGTCCAGGGCGGCGGAGATCACGAGGACGTCCGGGTGGTCCTTCTCCAGGCGGTGGACGCCTTCAGGCGCGGCCACCAGGCAGACCAGGCGGATGGAGGTTGCCCCGCCCTCTTTCAGCGCGACGATGGCCGCCGAGGCGGATCCGCCGGTCGCCAGCATGGGGTCGAGGACGATGAATTCCCGCGCCGCGGCGTCGCCCGGGATCTTGAAGTAGTAGTGGACGGGCTCGAGCGTGTCGTGGTGCCGGTAGAGTCCGATGTGGCCCACGCGGGCGGAGGGCATGAGCCGGAGCACGGAATCCACCATGCCGAGCCCGGCCCGCAACACGGGGACGAGGGCCACCTTCTTGCCTGTGAGGCGCCGCCCTTCCGTCTTTTCGAGCGGCGTTTGTACGGTCACGGGTGCGAGCGGCAGTGCGGCGGTGGCCTCGTAGGCGAGCAGCATGCTCAGCTCGTCGACCAGCTCCCGAAAGGCCTTCTTCGACGTGGACACGTCCCGCAGCAGGGTCATCTTGTGCTGGACGAGCGGGTGATCGACCAGACGGAGGTTGGGGTGCTTCGGGTGATTGGGCATGGAGATCGCTTCAGATTGTTCCGGTGATCGCACGTTCGACCCATCCCTCCTCTCCGTGCAGGGAGCGGGCGCGGACCCATTCGTCCCGCTCCGTCACGGGGACGAGCGCGGCGCCGGGCTCCAGCTCGGCCACGGGCTGTCCCCGCAGCATGGGCGCGGCGCGCAGGGTGGACGCCTCCAGGACGATGAGGGTATCAGACTGCCGGCTCGAAGCCCAGCCCGCGCCGGCGAGTCCGAGGGCGGCCGCGAGAGCGACCATCGCCGGCCCTGCCGCCCGCGAGCGGCCTCGCACGAGCCAGAGGGTGGCCGCCACGATCGTCGCCAGCCAGGCGACGGAGGCCAGCAGGAAGAGTTCCGAGGAGCGAAGTGGAAGCGGGGGCGCGACCCGGGCCACCACTTCGGGCGGCACGCCAGCCACCCGCAGGTTGTGCCGGGCATCGCGGTGGCGGGGGTCGATCTTCGGCACCCGTAGCCACGCCCAGACGGCGTAGCCGGTATGACCGGCGCGGTAGTACGCAGTGCCCAGGTTGTACCACCCGGCGGGGTCGTCCGGCCGGAGCCCCACGTATCGATCGAAGCGCTGGGCGGCGGTGCTGTAGTCCTCGGCGTCGTAGGCCGCGAGACCCGAGTCGAACAGCTCGGCCGGCCGGAGCGCCTGGGGCGACGCGCCCAGCGCCGACGCCGTGCACGCCAGCAGGACCAGTCCCCCCGCGGCCGCGCGCGTCCTCGATCGCCGGCGAGGGGGTCGCCGCGGCGGGGAGGCCTCCCTGTCGACCCTCTCCAGGGCACGGCCGAGCGCACGCAGGATCTCCCGCCGTTCTTCGGGTCCCGGGCGCGTGGGCGCGTACCGTACCGCGGCGAGGCGCCC
>JBKGZE010000066.1:0-8943 GCA_046545735.1 Gemmatimonadota bacterium
GGCCCGGAGGCCGGGCGCGGAAGCGCGGGGGCGTCGCCACCGGGGCGATCGCCGCCAGCTTCCACGCGGACGGCGAACGCCCGCGGCAGCGCGCGCACGTCCTCCGCCGACGGCGGCCGGTCCCGGCCCTCGAGGCGGCGCTCGACCCGTTCGCTGTCGAGCAGCCACGTCGCGACCAGCCGGTCGGTCCCGAGCCCGCGGTGGAGCGGCGAGTCGCCGGGGCCGTACATGTCGGGGACGTACTCGCGGACCACGGCGCCGAGCCGGGCGAGGTTGATCCAGGCGTTGCGGGCCTCGAGCGGCTCGTAGCTCCAGTACATCCGTCGGACGCCCAGCTCGAGGCAGCGCTCGCGCTGCCACTCCTTGAGGCGGAGGCCCAGTCCCCGCCCCCGGGCGTCGGCCCGGACGGCGAGCATGTCGGACCAGTGAACCGGCTGTCCGTTCTCGATCCCGGTGAGGCCGAAGACGAACCCGACCAGCTCGCGGCCGTCGAAGGCCCCGACGGTGATGCCGCCCACGCGCTGGTTGATCTTCAGGATGGACGTGGGGACCCGCTCGGCGAAGCCGGGTCCCCAGGTCGTCTCCTGGAGCCGGACGCACGCGTCCAGCTCCTCCAGCGTCTCGAGCGGGCGGATCGTGCAGCCGGCCACGGCCGCCCGCCTACAGCGACTCGAACCTGCCCTGGAAGAAGCGGAGCTTCTCCGGCTCGTAGGTGAACCTCAGCCCCTCGATCGAGTCCCGTCGCTCCCAGACCCGGACCACGGCGTCGGCCACGGCCCGCATGTGGTCGTTGGTGTACGCCCGCCGCGGGATGGTGAGCCGCACCAGCTCGAGGGCCGGGCGGTAGTTCTCTCCCGTCTCCGGGTTCCGTCCCTTCGAGACGTTCCCCCGCTCCATGGGCCGCACGCCGGACTCGATGTAGACCTCGGTCGCGAGCCGCTGCGCCGGGTACTCGTCCTGGTCGAGGTGCGGGAGGAAGCGCCGCGCGTCCAGGAAGATGGCGTGGCTCCCCGGTGGCGTCACAATGGGGATGCCAGCGTCGAGCAGGAGCTCCCCGAGCAGCTGGGTCTGCTGGACCCTGCTGCCGATGTAGCGGTCGTCGGTGGTCTCACGCACACCCTGCGCGATGGCAGCCAGATCCGCCGTGGCCAGCCCGCCGTCCGTGACGTTCCCCTCGTAGACCCGCAACAGCTCCTCGGCTTCCGCCGCCCACTGCGGGTTGTCCCGGAAGGCCAGGCAGCCGCCGATGTTGATCAGGAAGTCCTTCTTCCCGCTCACCGTGCAGCCGTCGCCGTAGAGCATCATCTCGCGCAGGATGTCCTTGATCGGCGTGTCGGCGTACCGGGGGTCCTTCCACTGGATCATGTAGGCGTTCTCGACGCAGCGGGTGGCGTCGAAGAAGATCGGGATGTCCAGCGCCGAGCAGTAGGCGTAGACCTCCTTCATGTTGTCCATGGAGACGGGCTGCCCGCCTGCCATGTTGACCGCGTGCTCGAAGGAGATGTAGGCGATCTTCTCGGCCCCGTGCTCGTCCACGAGCGCCCGCAGCTTGTCCAGGTCGATGTTGCCCTTCCACCGGAAGTCGCTCTCGGGGTCGTGCGCCTCGTCCACGATGATGTCGGCGAACACGCCGCCCGCCAGCTCCTGGTGGAGCTTGGTGGTGGTGAAGTACATGTTGCCCGGCACGATCTGCCCGGGCCGGATCCGGGTCTGGCTGAGGACGTGCTCGGCGGCCCTGCCCTGGTGGGTCGGGATGACGTAGTCGTAGCCGAACGCGTCGCTGATCGCTTCGATCAGGTCGAAGTACTCGTCCGACGTGCCGGCGGTGGCCCGGACGCCCTCGTACGCCGACCACTGGTCCACGCTCATGGCCGTGGTGCCCGAGTCCGTCAGCAGGTCGATGGCCACGTCCGCCGAGCGCAGCAGGAACGTGTTGTACCCGGCCGCCTCCGCCGCCCTCTGCCGCTCCTCACGCGTCAGCACGCCCACCCGCTCGATGGTGTGGATCTGGTACGGCGCGGTCTCCAGCTCGAACGGCTCGAAGGCCGGGAAGAGCCAGTGGTAGGCCATCTCGTCCCGCCACTCGCCGTCCTCGAGCGTCTGCAGTGGCTGGATCCGGTCGGCCTGACCGTGCAGCGCGATGATGGCGTCCGCCACGGCGTTCACCTGGTCGTTCGTCAGCGCCAGCCGGGGCAGCTGGACCGGCAGGACCATGTCGCGATCGACGCGTCCCGGCGCCACCGTACGCAGCCCGGCCAGCAGGTACAGGGCGGCCGCCAGCGTGTGTACCCGGTTCTGCTCCACGTGCGGCAGGAACTCGTCCGCGCGCAGGTAGGCGCCGTCGCAGCCCCGGTCGAACGGGATCCCGGCCGCCTCCAGACGACCGGCGAGGGTGTCCACCTGGTGGGCGATCCAGCTGGCCTCGTCGGCGTCCACCATCTCCCGGATGCCGCGGGCCAGCACCTCCATGGTGCGGCCGGCCATCCCGCCGTACGTGTGGAGCCCCTCGTAGACCACGACCTCGTTCATCACCTTCTCGTACGCCTCGGGGTCGTCGGTGGCGATCACGCCGCCGGTGTTCGAGCGGGCGTCGTGGGCGCCATCGAAGAGGACCACGTGCGCGGTCTCGGCCAGCGCCCGGACGATCTCGGCGACGGAGCGCTCGGCCTGCCCCGCCTCGTGCCGCCGGATCCAGCCGGCGTTTTCCACCACCCGGGACGCATCCAGCATGAGCCGGATCCCCCGCTCATCCGCCAGCCTGCGGACCGCCCGCAGGTTCTCCAACGAGATCGGGTGCCGCCCGTCGGCGTAGCTCTGGACCAGGAGGAAGGGGACGGAGCCGTCGTCGAGGGCCGTGCGCAGCGCGGAGAGGTCCACGTCGCCGGAAAACGTGCCGCCGGTCCGGTCGCGGACGTCCGGCGCGTCCACGCCCCGGGGCACGAGCATGTCGGCGAGATCCCGGGCGTTGGTCGGGATCGCGGAGCCTTCCGGCGCCATGGTCGCCATCACGAGCTTGACCGAGCCCAGCAGGTTGTGGGTGGGACAGAGGTGCTGGTGCCCGAAGACCTCCTTCACCGCGGCGTGCAGCGTCTCGAAGTTCCGTGAGCCCGCGTACGCCTCGTCGCCGATGAACTGCCCCGCCACCTGTTCCTGGCTCATGGCGCCCGCGCCGTAGGAGCAGAGGTCCAGCGTGATCCGGGACGGCGTCAGCAGGAAAGTATTGAATCGCGCTTGCGTGAGGTGTTTCTTTCGTTCCGGAAGCGTTGGAAAGGACAGGAGTCGGACGGTCTTGATCTTGTGCGGCTCGTGATTCGCCACGGCGGTTTCTCCTTTTTCTATCGACTCGCGGACCGGCCCCCTCAGCCAGGACCGGGCGCGGGGATCACACTGTCTGCACGGCGGGAAAAGCTAAGACGAAAGCGGCAGGGGCGCACCCCGACGCCACGCCGACACGCTGGCCTGCTCCTTGCCCTGCAACCGCGCGATCCACACCGAACCTGAAGGAGCTCTCATGCACGGAATGGGGAACCCTGGTCGGCTCTGGCTGCTCGCTCTGACCCTCGCCACGCCCCTGATCGCCACAGCGTGTGGTGGCGCCGCTCCACCACCGGCACCCACCCCCGCGCCGGAGGCGGAGCCCGAGCCCACCGCGGAGCCCACCGCGGAGCCCGCCGCGGAGCCCGCGGACACCGGGCTCCTCGCGGGGCTCGTCACGCCCGCACTGCTCTCGGCCGACCTGGACACCGTGGAGGCCAGCCTCTTCGACCAGGGGAAGATGTGGACGTTCGAGTTCCCACCCACCGAGTACCTGGCCGACGAGTACGGCTTCCGACCGGACGAGGCGTGGTTCGAGAAGGCGCGTCTGGCCTCGCTCCGGATCGTGGGGTGTTCAGCGTCGTTCGTCTCCCCCCACGGGCTGGTGATGACGAACCACCACTGCGCCCGCGAGCACGTGAGCCAGGTGAGTCGGGAGGGAGAGGAGCTGCTGGAGAACGGGTTCTACGCTCGCAGCCTGGCGGAAGAGCGGCCGCTCGGGGAGGACTTCCACGCGGACCAGCTGATCGCGCTGGAGGACGTGACGGAAGCGGTGGAATCGCGTCTCGCCGCGGTGGGCGAGGAAGAGCGTGCGCGGCAGCGCGAGGCGGTGCTGGAGACCGTGGGCGACTCCGTGGCCGGGGAGTACGGCGGCGAGGCCGAAGACATCGTGGTCGAGGTCATCAGCCTGTGGAACGGCGGCTACTACTCGGCCTACGTGTTCCGGCGGTACCGGGACGTGAAGCTGGTCATGGCGCCGGAGCTGCAGATCGGCTTCTTCGGCGGCGACCCGGACAACTTCACGTACCCTCGCTACAACCTCGATTTCGCGTTCCTGCGGGTGTACGACGACGGCGAGCCGCTCGACTCCGACCCCTACTTCGCCTGGGACCACGACGGCGCGCAGCCCGGTGAGCCCATCTTCATCATCGGCAATCCGGGCTCCACGACCCGACTCCAGGCGGTCTCGCAGCTCGAGTTCCGGCGCGACGTGTCGGACCGCTACCTCCTCGAGTTCCTGCGCGACCGCGTCCGGCTGCTGCGGAGCTTCGCCGAGGAGCACCCGGAGGCCGCCGAGCGGGTCGACCTGATCAACACGATCTTCAGCCTCGAGAACGCCGAGAAGTCCTACGAAGGGCAGCTCGGAGGACTCGAGGACGTGAACGTCCTCGCCCGGCGGCTCAGGCTCCAGCAAGCGTTTCGCGACTCGATCCTGACCGATCCGGGGCTGCGCGCCGAGTACGGCGGCGTGTTCGAAGAGCTGGCGGAGCTGCAAGCTCGGAAGCGGGAGGTCGCACCCGGCTACGGCGCCTTCCTGGCCCTCAGCGCCGATTTCGCCTCGGCCACGCTGCGCAGGGCGCTGCTCGCGTTTCAGGTGCTGAACGCGCGGACCCAGGAAGCGCCGGCGGAGCAGGTCGACGAGTTGATGAACGGGCTGCGTGAGGTGGAACGTCAGCCGACGGAGCTCGACCGCACCCTCATGGCCGCCCGGTTCCGGGACTTCATCCGGTATTACGGGGAAGACGAGCCGTGGGTGCAGGAGATCCTCGAGGGCCGGTCCCCGGATGCAGCGGCGGCCGCGATCCAGCAGGGCTCGCTGCTGGCCGATTCGGCCCGAGCCGTGGCCGCGGTGGAAGACGGGGCGGTTGAGCGGAGCGATCCCGCGCTCCAGGTGGTCATGGCCTACCTGCAGCCGTTCAGCCGGTTCCAGCAGGTGCTGGCCCAGGTGTCCGCTCGCGAGGAGGAGATCATGGCCCGCCTGGGGCGCGCCCGCCTCGAGGTCTACGGCCAGGCCGTCCCGCCGGACGCCACCTTCTCGCTGAGGCTCGCCGACGGCGTGGTCGACAGCTACGAGTACAACGGCACCATCGCGCCCACGCACACCACCTTCCACGGGCTCTACGATCATTATCATTCGTACGCCCGCATGTACGAGGATGCACGGGAGAATCCCTGGCGGCTGCCGGAGCGGTGGCAGACACCGCCGGCCGGGCTCGACCTCACCACGGCCCTCAACTTCGTCTCCACGGCCGACATCATCGGCGGCAACTCGGGGTCGCCCGTGGTGGACAGAGACCTGGAGGTCGTGGGGCTGGTGTTCGACGGCAATATCGACAGCCTGCCCGGCGACTACATCTTCCTGCCCGAGCTCAACCGCTCCGTCTCCGTGGACGTCCGGGGCATGCTGGAAGCTCTGGAAGAGGTCTACCAGATGGAGCGGCTCGTGACCGAGCTGACCACCGGCCGGCTGGACGGGGCGGCTCCCTGACACCCCCGGCGAGAGGACCGATCGACCCGCAGACCGAGGAGATCGCCAGTAAACAGGAGGCAGCAGTCATGGCGCACGAGATCCGTCGTGTCGATTACTTCCATACCACGGTCGAGGACCGGCCCGGGGTCGCGCTCCAGTTCCTGTCCGCCCTGAACGATCTGGGGATCAACCTGGTGGCGTTCACGGCCATCCCCGTGGGGCTGCTGCAGACGCAGCTCACGATCTTCCCCGTGGACTCGCTCCAGCTCCAGGAAGAAGGTCGCAAGGCCGGGTTCGCCCTCGACGGTCCCCACCCGGCACTCCTGGTCCAGGGCGACGATGTCCCCGGCGCCGTGGTCCAGATCCACGAAGCGCTCTACGAGGCCGGGGTCAACGTGTACGCGTCGAGCGGTGTGGCGGGTGGGGCGGGCAGCTACGGGTACATCATCCACGTCCGCCCCGAAGACTTCAATGCGGCGGCGGCGGCCGTGGGGCTCTGACGACGCGGGGACCGGGCCGGCCGTCGTCGCTCAGTCCCGCTCGTGGTGAGCCGCTTCGCGGAGCGGCTCCATTCCCTTCTCCAGGTCCTTCTCCTGGCGAACCACCCCGGGCTTGCGGTCCGCGACATAGCGGACCACCTCGATGGAGAAGGTCGCCAGCGTCGCCCAGATGAAGCCGACGAAGTAGCCCGCCAGCACATCGGACGGGTAGTGCACGCCCAGGTAGACCCTCGAGAGGCCGATCAGCAGGATGAACGCGATGGCCGTGGCGAGGGTGATCCGACGGAGCCGGACGGTGGGCTCGAGCCGGGCGATCAGGTAGGCGAGGGTGCCGAAGACCACCACCGAGGTGACCGCGTGCCCGGAGGGAAAGGAGGGGCTGGCCGGAAACGGGATCTCGCTGCCGAAGACCTCCACCGTCCAGTCGACGGGTGCCGGCCGAGGTCGGTCGAACAGCGCCTTGAACTCCGTGCTGAGAGCGCGCCCACCCAGCACCGCGATCCAGAGGATCGCAACCGACAGGTGGTGCCGGGTGAACCAGAGCAGGAGGCTGCCCAGGCCGAGGACGATCCACGCCGCCACACCCGAGCCCAGCGCCGCGCCCGCCAGGCCGAGCCAGTCCAGCCAGCCCGTCCGCCGCGCCCGGACCCAGTCCACGACAGCCTGGTCGAAGGTCTGCGTGGCCCCGCCCACCACGCCTTCCGCCAGCAGCGCGAGCGCCGCCGCGGCGACGATCGCTACGCCCAGGGCCGCCACGAGGAATACTCCCACCGCGGAATAGAAGCCCCGGATGTGCCCCCGGATCCACCGCACCGCGGCGTACAGGGCGTCCATCGGACGGCGCAGCACCCCACTCCGCCGCCTGGACCGTCGATCCCAGGGTCGATTCCGCTGTTCCATGCCCCGCTCCGGGCGCACGATCGATGCCGGCGGGCTCCCGCGTTCGACGGAGCCCCCCTGCTCAGCAGCGCGGGTCCGGAGCGCGCGGGGTCCGGGCGCCGGGTCCCTGGGGACGGCGGTCGGACCTAGTGAACGCGCGCCCTTCTGCTGCGGACCGTGGCTCCCACCGCCAGCGCGGCGCCCACCAGGACCAGGTTCTTCACGATGTACTGCCCTTCGAGCGTCAGCCCGTACGGGAACGCAGTGAAGACCCGGTCCGGCAGTAGAACGATCGGCGCCATCGTACCTGGCATCTGGAGGAAGAGCAGCAGGATCGTCAGACGGAGGGCCCTCCCGGTGATGAAGCCCACCCCGATGACGATCTCCCAGAGCCCCAGGAACAGCACGAACAGGGAGCCAGGGAGGAACGGGACGGTGGCCATGACCAGGTCCTCCGCTGGGCTGAGCCCCGGGAACAGCTTCAGCGCGCCGAACCACACGTACACCACCCCGAGCGCGATCCGCAGGACCGGGATGCTCCACCGGCTCATGATGGCGACGATCCGTTCGTCCAGCGCCTGCACCCGCGATGGCAATCCCAGTGTCTTCACAATCGTGGCCTCGGCTGATGGCTGCTCCCCTTTCAGCGGACGCGGAAGTTACCACGCCCCCCGCTCCGCCGGTAGCCGGGCCGGGCCCCGCACGCACCCCGCGGCACCCGGCACCCCGCAATAGCCCCGGCACCCGAAATAGCCCCGGCACCCGAAATAGCCCCGGCACCCGAAATAGCCCCGGCAGCCCGCTTCCGGCCCCTGGCGATTACCGTTATCGTTCGCGCTTCACTCGTCAGAGCACAGACGGAGATCGATGCGATGAGCCGGACCGGGTTGATCACGACCGTGGTGCTGGGCACAGTGGTGGTGCTGATCACGCTGGCCCTCTTCAGGGAAGCCGCCTCCGGCCCGACGTTCCGGGCCGAAGACTACGGCTCGTACCAGGAGTGCATGGGGAACATCCCCGCCGAATGGGGGCCGGGAAGCCTGCACCGGGGTGGGGCCGAAGACGCCTGCCACTACGTACACCGCCGCATGCCGGCACGCTGAAGGCGTTCCTTGATCAAACCCGCTGACACCGGGTACCATGTCCTGGCCCCTCCCCGCGCAAGCGTCGGAGCGGGCACATTGGAGGGCTAGTCCTAACTGGTAAGGCAGCGGTCTTGAAAACCGCCGGGCGCAAGCCCATCGGGGTTCGAATCCCCGGCCCTCCGCTAGCAAGTAACGGCGCGGGTTTTCGGCTTTCAGCCGGGAGCCCGCGCCGGTCGCATTTCCGGTAGCTTGGTCACCGGTGTGGGTTCTCCAAACTATGTCGCGGTTTCTCTCCAAACTTTGTCGCGGCGAGGGCGTGAGCTAAGCGGCTTCAGAGTCCGAGCTTTCCTCCTGTTTGTGTTGGCGGGTGCGGTAGGAGCGGCCCCGGAGCACGAAATGGGTGCCGCGCTCCAGGAGTCGGTCCAGAATGGCCTCCGCGAGATCGGCATCATGCAGCACCTGACCGAGGGCGGCCAGGGGTTTGTTGGTCGTGACGATCATGGGCCGGTGCTTGAGGTAGCGGTCGTTGACCACGCGGTAGAGCACGTTCGCGGCGTCAGCGGCGTAGCTCTGATACCCGAGCTCGTCGATAACCAGCACGTGGGGGTGGACGTACGGTTCGAGCGCTTCTTCCAGCCGTCCCTCAGCGGCCGCATTCGAGAGGGCGCCGATCAGTTCGTCCGCGGTGGTGAAG
>JBKGZE010000067.1:0-8924 GCA_046545735.1 Gemmatimonadota bacterium
GCTGCACCCGGCGCCGTCGGTCAGGCTGTCGTCCGGCTGAACCAGCCACGGCACCGCGTCGATCCCCAGGACGGTAGGCCCGAGACGATACTGGTCGAACCCGCGCACGCTGTTCGGGCCGCCGGCGAAAAAGCGCTTCTGCGGGTTCAGTCCGAGCGTCGCGCTCCCCTCCCCCCCGGGGTGCGGCCAGCCGATCCCGCCGCGGATCCGGGTGGCCAGGACCACACCGCCCGGCTCACCCATGTACGCGCTCCCCTCCGCCTGGAGCCGCGTGTAGGCGAAGTCCGACAGCGTGTACGTGCCCGCGTGCTCCACCTCCGCCCGTACGGTGTAGCCGCTGCTGGGCCTGAACAGGGCGTCCGTCCGGTCCACGGTGAAAGAGAGGGCGAGCGGCGCCAGCATGTGCGGGTCGCGCAGAACATCGAGGTGCTCGTACGTGCAGCTGACGAAGTTGACGCAGAAAAAGAGGTCGCCGGCCTGGTGCGTATCGAGCCCGGTGATCTCGGGCCGGTACGCCAGCGAGAGCGCCGCCGTCCCGCCCAGGCTCCGGCCCACTGAGACATAGCCACCGGCTGCGCTCCGGACAAAGACCTCCGGTACGTTCCGGCGCTCCGCGAACAGGCCCACCCCGATGTTGTTGCGGGGCCCGAAGAACCAGGGCTGGGTGAAGTCGACGGAGAAGACGCCGGTGGGGTCGGTATAGGAGGCGTAATCGTCGTCCACAAGCCAGCCGCAGTGATTGATCAGGAGGTTCCCGAGCCGACCGGTGACGCTCAGACGACGGCCGTCGCCGAGGAAGTTCCGGCTCAGCCATCGGCCTTCGACGTTGCCGCACTCCACGTTGTTGGCGCCGCCGCCCACACGGACTCGCCGCATGGCACCCTCGGCCACCCGCACCCGGATCGGGACCACCGCAGTGTCCGCGTCCACGTCCGCGTCCACGATGGCGTGCTGGAAGACCTGCAACCCGTAAAGGTTGCGCTGGCTGCGCAGGAGCGCGCTCCGGTCGTAGAGGTCGCCCTCTTCGAAGGCCAGCATGCGGTGGACCAGCGTCGGCGAGGTCTCTACCGTCCCCTCCACCTCGATGCGACCGATCCGCAGCGCGGGGCCCGGCACCATGTCGTACCGGAGCGTGGCCGCGTACGGGTCCTCCGCCTCGATGGAGTATCCGACCAGCACCTCGGCCCGGGCGTAGCCGGAATCACGCAGCCGGCTCCGGAGCGTGTCCCGGGTGGCTTCGTACGCCACCACATCGAACGGGTCGCCGACCGCGACGGGGAGCGGCTCGATCCGCAGCGATGCGGGCGCGCCGGCCAGCTCCACCGCATCCACCCGCACGGGACGCCCCTCCCGGATCGTGAAAACGACCTTGACGCGATCGCCGGCCGACACGGTATCGGCCGCGATCTCGACCTCGCGGAATCCGCGCTCATAGTAGTAGACCCGGAGGCGGAAGACGTCGGCTTCGAGCTCGTCCGGGTCCAGGTACGCCCGGTCCTCGCCCACGCCGAGCCAGCACACGGCCTGGTAGAGGATGTTCCGGCAGCGGGTGGCGCGGGTGACGGTAGCGGACGCCAGCTCCTGCGGCATGAACGACCGCGCGCCCTCGAACTCCAGGGCCACGACTTCGGGGCGCTGACCGGCGGCGGGCCACGCCGCGCCTGCCAGCAGGGCGGCCGACACCAGCAGCCACGCTCCCCTGGGCCCGATCACGACCGCCCGGCCTCCTGTCCCAGCGTCACGGTGTCCTGGAAATACGCCACCGGGCTGCGAGGGAAGATGTGGCGGCTGACCGGCGCGAATCCGGCCGTGTCGTCGAAGAACATGTAGTGCGTGATCCGGATCACTTCACCGGTTATCCGTATGACATTGAACGAGTTCTTCTCGCGCTCCCGCACCCGCCCCCGTCGCGAAGTGGACGTCCCGCTCTGGACGATGATGATGCCATGGTCCCGGTCCGTCCCCGGGTACAGGTCCAGCGAGTTGCCAATATAGGCGCGGTGCAGGTGGCCGCCGAGGATCAGGTCCACGCGCTGGGCGGTGAACGCGTCGACGGCCCGCTTCGCGTGCGGCATCACCTCGCCGCCCTCGTAGTCCGGCGCGGGCGCGAAGTGGTGGTGGGCCACCACCACGCGGACCTTCGACGCGTCCGCGACGGCGAACGCCCGGCGGCAGAACTCGAGCTGCTCCGAGTCGATGCGGCCGTTCGTGATGTGGCGCAAGGGACTCGTGGAGTTCAGCGCGGCGATGACGGCGTCCGGGGTCTCCAGCACGTGGTCCAGTTCGTCGGCGATGTACGTCCGATACAGCGCGTAGGGTGAAAAGATCCGCTCGCGCAGGCGATAGAGCGGGACGTCGTGGTTGCCGGGCACGACCACGGTGGGCGCGTCGGGGAGCTGATCGAGGAAGACCCGGGCGTCGGCGAACTGCTCTTCCTTGGCCCGCTGCGTGAAGTCCCCGCTGGCCACGACTATGTCCGGCTCCAGCTGCCAGGCGGCCCGGATCAGAGCCTCCCCCGCTTCGGCCACGTACGGCGGGCCGAAATGGAGGTCGGATATGTGGAGGATCGTGATCATGCGACCTCGCGAGCGTGAGCGGTCCGGCCGCTCCCGCGCATGCGGGATTCGTTCCGCGCCGCGCTCCGTTGCGCCGGGCTCATCGGCGGATCAGCCCCGGGAAGGGGAGATCGGCCCGGGCCGTGAGGTCCGGGCCGGCCACGTCGCCCTGACGGTAGCGGAACGCCGCGGTGCGCGCGATCATGGCCCCGTTGTCCGTGGCCATGCGCGGGGAGGGATGGAGGAGCCGCCCGTCCGGCCCGAGCGCGTCTTCGAGCGCGCCGCGGAGCGCACGGCTGGCGGCCACGCCGCCCCCGATCAGGACGCGACGGCAGCCCGTCGCCTCCACGGCGCGCACGGTCTTGGCCACGAGCACAGCGATCACCGCCCGCTGGAACGACCGGGCGACGGCGTCGCGCTCCTCCTCGAGGCGGCCGTCGTGCCGGAGCCGGTCCACGTGGTTCAGCACCGCGGTCTTGAGCCCGCTGAAAGAGAAGTCGTAGTAGTCGTCGTCTCCCGGCCGCTGGTGTCCCGCGAGCATGGGGCGCGGAAAGGGGTGCGGGTCCCCGACGGCCCGTGCCGCCGCCCGCTCGATCTCCGGCCCGCCGGGGTAATCCATTTCCAGAACCCGGGCGACCTTGTCGAAGGCCTCGCCGGCCGCGTCGTCGCGGGTCTCGCCGAGCAGCTGGTAGCGTCCCCACTCCGGCACCCAGAGGAGGAGGGTGTGGCCACCGGAGACCAGGAGCGCCACGAAGGGCGGCTCCGCGGATGGGTCCTCCAGGCCGGCGGCGAAGAGGTGGGCCTCCATATGGTGGACGCCGACCACGGGACGGTCGAGCCCCCAGGCGGCGGATTTCGTCCACGCTACGCCCACCAGCAGTGCGCCGATGAGCCCGGGCCCGGCCGTGACGCCGAACAGGTCCACCTCGGGGAGCGCCAGCCCGGCCTCATGGAGGGCGGCCGTGACGACATCGTCCACCACGCGCATGTGGGCCCGGGCGGCGAGCTCGGGGACCACGCCGCTGTAGACCTTGTGGACGTCCTGCGACAGGATGACGTGGCCGCGGAGCTCGTCTTCGACCAGGACGGCGGCGGAGGTCTCGTCGCACGATGTTTCCACCCCCAGCACGACCGCGGGCGAACCGGGCATCAGAACAGCGGCCGCTCCACCGAGTCCGGATGAAGCCGCGGCTGGGAGTCGGCCCGCACGACCCGGAGCACCACCCTCACCTCCGCCGGGCGGAACCGGAGCCCCTCGAATCCGGTGGTGTCCACGCCCGTGAGCACCCGCGTGGTGGACTCCAGTCCCGACACGTCCAGGGGAAAGAGCGGAACCGAGTCCATGTCCTGGAGCGTGTTCCGGGGCCCCCGGACCTCGACGACGGAGGGATTCGTGCTGATCGGCGTATCGAGGGCGAGCCCCTCCGGCAGCTCTCCCCGGGTCTGGACCTGCACGGGGAGCGTACGGGAGGCGACCCGTTCGAAGTAGAGCCGGATCGTGTCCGGTCGCAGGCCGAGCACGCGCGTTTCCCTGGCCACCGCCGGCAGCCCGGCCTGCACCCACTGCACCGGAACCACGTGTGATTCGACGGTGTCGTTCACGCGCTCCACGGGCAGGACGATCCGGGGCAGGTCGTCCGCGAGCGCCACCAGCTCGCCGCGGGGTCCCAGGAGGCGGACGGTCACGCCGGAGGGGTCGACCCGCTCGAGCCGCCAGTCGGGGTCGCGGAGGTCCACCTCCACGTCCACGCTCCGGAAGCTCGCGCGCACGGGCTCGTTGGCCGTGACCGCCGCCCACAGCAGGATGGCCAGGGCCACGGCCGCGAGCTTGAGACCCCAGCTCTCCGTGAGGAAGCCGACCAGGCGGCTCATCCCTCCTCCCCCAGCAGCGACTCCACCATGCCGATGAACGGCTCCTCGTCCCAGGAACGCCCGCCCACCTCCCGGACCCGGACCCGGCCGGACCGATCGATCAGGACGGTGGTGGGCAGGTGCTCTGTTCCGAACCGGCGCTCGGTGTCGCCCGTCGGATCCAGGACCACGGGGAACGTCAGGCCGAGCCGGTCCACGAACTCGCTCACGGGGCCCTCGACCCGGCCGTCGGGCCCGGCCACACCGGGACGGTGGTCGACGGCGACGGCCACGATCTCCAATCCGTCGTCGCGGTACGCATCGTACACGCGCTGCATGGACGGCATCTCCCGCACGCACGGCGGGCACCAGGTCGCCCAGATGTTCACCATCACCACCTTCCCCCTCAGCTCCTCCAGGCCGAGCGTGCCGCCGGTGAGCCGGGGCAGCTCGAGCGACGGGGCGGGTCCGCCATCCGCGAGGGGTACAGCCGGGTCTCGCGTCAGCCAGCCCATCGCCACCAGCGCAGCCACGATGGCCAGGAACGTGCCGGTCACCAGCAGGTCCCGTGACCGATCACCCATCCGGGCGCTCCTCCGGAGACCCGGGCGGGATCGGCGCCGACCCGCCCGGCCTCGCGGCGTCGGACCCTGCGGCGCCGGCGGCCGGCTCGATCAGCGTGTCGCCGGCGGCCGCCGGACCGGCCCCGACCACGAGCGTCACCAGCGCGGGGAGCGCCCGGGTGGTGCCGGCGGCCGGCTCCGTTCCCGTGACGATCCCCGCGGCGGCCTCGTCGGACGGGACCTGGCGCACATCCACCTGGAAGCCGACGCTCTCGAGGAGCTCCCGTGCGGTGCTCGGGGCCATGCCCTCCAGCGGCGGCACCCGCACCCCGGGCGGACCGGCGCTGACTGCGAAGGAGACGGCGCCGCCCGCGCGGAGCTGCTGTCCGGGCAGGGGCGTCTGGGCCAGGACCTCTCCGGGCTCGGACTCCAGGCTCGGCAGCTCGGCGACATCCCCGACCGCCAGCCCCGCCTCCCGGACCCGCGCCTCCGCTTCGGCGAGACCCTCCCCGTAAAGGGACGGGACCGTCACGCCGCTCCCGGCGGTGTCCGGGACCGGAAAGAGCACCTGCGTGGAAAGGAGGTACCCGACTCCGAACGAGCCGAGCAGGATCACCACGGCGGCCAGCAGCCAGTACGCCCACGAGAAGGAGTCGACCCGAGTGGCGCTCGGCCGCGGGGCCTTCCGGGCCGCCTTCGGGGCCGCCTTCGGGGCCGCCTTCGGGGCCGCCTCTGCGGGCACCTCCGGGGCCGCCTCGTCCGGCTTCGGCTCCTTCTCGTTCGGCCGCCCGCGTCGCCGGCGCAGGGAGTCCCCGAGCACGGCTACGCCCCCCCCGTGGGCGTGCGCCGCCGCCCCCGCTCGCGTATTCCTCTGCAGTCGCTCACTTTCCGCCTCGTATTCGTACCACTTCCCGCTCGGCCGACGAATGATACAATGAGGGGGCCGCCACGGGAAACCCGGGGCGGCGGACCGCGACGGCGCGGATGGGGAGACCAGACCGGAGAGGCTGTGTGGAGACGACACGATACGATTCGCTCGGGCTGGAGGATCGCGAGCTCATGGATGCCGCCGTCGAGGCGGTCGAGCGCGCGTACGCCCCCTACTCGGGCGTGCGGGTGGGCGCGGCGATCCGCACCCCCGGCGGGGTGGTGACGGGCGCCAACGTGGAGAACGCGGCGTACGGCTCGACGCTCTGCGCGGAGCGGATGGCCGTGGGTCGCGCAAACGCCATGGGCGAGCGGGCGTTCACGGCCGTGGCGGTCACGGCGCGGGGCGAGGCGTTGCCCCCGTCGCGGGTGGTATCCCCGTGCGGCGCGTGCCGCCAGGTGCTCCAGGAGATGGCGCAGGTCACTGGCACCGAGACCCGCGTCCTCATGGGCACGCCGGGCACCGACGAGGTGACCGTGGCCACCCTGGCCGAGCTCCTCCCGCTGCCGTTCCGGGCGTTGAGCCGGTGATCCTCCTGACGCGCCTCGCGGCCGAGCGGATCCGCGCGGCGCTGACGGCGGGCGCACCGTCGGTGGACGTTTCCCTGGACCTGGGCCGGTCCGTGACCGCGCTGCCCATCGATGCCGGCCGCGCCACGCTGCCGGACGGCCAGACCGTGACGGCGGACGCCCTCGAAGCGGTCGTGGAGAACCGGGACTCTGTCTACACCGTGATGGACGGAGAGCCGGAGAAGGTGACGTGGTTCTCAGCCGAGACCAACAAGGTCTACACGCTGCGGGCCACCGGCGGCTGGCCGGCGCTGGAGATCTCGGGGATCCTCATGCACCGCATCAAGGGGACGGACCCCCGGGCCGATGCCGCCTCGAAGATCGCGGCCATCGCACCGGTACGGGGCCGCGTCCTCGAGACGTGCTGCGGACTGGGCTACTCGGCCATCCACGCCGCCGAGACCGCCGACAGCGTCCTGGTCTTCGAGATCGACCCGAACGTCATCGACATGGCCCGGATCAACCCGTACTCGGCCCCGCTCTTCGAGGAGGACGGACCGATCGAGCTCCGGAACGCGGACATCGCGGCGGCCATCCACGAGCTGCCCGACGCCGCGTTCGATTTCGTCATCCACGACCCGCCCACCCTAGCGGTGGCCGGCGAGCTCTACGGCGACGACTTCTACCGGCAGCTCCTGCGGGTGCTGCGACCCGGCGGCCGCCTCTTCCACTACACCGGCGACCCCGGCAGCCGGAGCCGCGGACAGGACCTGCCCGGGCGCGTGGCCGAGCGGCTCGCCGCCCTCGGCTTCGCACGCGTCCGGAGGGAGCCGGCGGCGCTCGGCGTCTCGGCGCGGAAGCCGGGCGCGCGATAGCCGGGGCCGGGAGGCCCTACTCGAGCATGCCCGTGGTCGGCGACGACGGCACGGCCCACTCCCGCTTCGGCATACGGCCGGCCAGGTAGGCCAGGCGGCCGGCCTCGACCGCGAGCTTCATTGCTCGGGCCATGGCGGCGGGCTTCCCGGCCGCCGCCAGCGCGGTGTTCATGAGGATCCCGTCCACGCCCTGCTCCATGGTCTCGCACGCGTCGGAGGCCGTGCCCACGCCGGCATCGACGATCACGGGCACCGCGAGGCGCTTCTTGATCTCCCGGACGTAGTAGGGGTTCACGAGCCCGAGGCCGCTGCCGATGGGGCTGGCCAGCGGCATGACCGCGGCGCAGCCGGCGTCCTCGAGCCGGAGGGCGGTGACCACGTCTTCGTTGGTATAGGCGAGGACGGTGAAGCCCTCGTCCACGAGGACCCGCGCCGCTTCCACCGTGGCCTGCACGTCGGGGAGCAGGGTGTCCTGGTCGCCGATGACCTCGAGCTTGATGAAATCGCTCATGCCCGCTTCCCGCCCGAGCCGGGCGTATCGGATGGCCTCGTCCGCCGTATAGCAGCCCGCCGTGTTCGGGAGCAGGAAGATCTCGTCCGGGTCCAGGTGATAGAGGATCCCCTCTTCCCTGGTCCGGTCCAGGTCGACCCGCCGTACCGCCACGGTGACCATCTCCGCCCCCGACGCCCGGATCGCCTCCACCATCGCCTGGTTCGTGGCGTACTTCCCGGTCCCCACGATCAGCCGCGAGCGGAACTCCCTGCCGCCGATGACCAGCGGCCCGTCCGCCACGCCCAGCTCCTGCACTGCCGTATCCGTCATCTCACCCGCTCTCCGTTCTCTATCCCCGTTCGACCCCATCCCACCCGATCGAGCTCGCTTCTCCTCAGCCGCCGCCCACGAAGTGGACCAGCTCCAGCACGTCCCCACCCTCCACCTCCACCGCGTCGTAGCGGTCCCGGTCCAGGATCTCGCGGTTGCGCTCCACTACCACGAGGCCCGGATGCAGCTCCAGTGATTCCAGGAACGCCTTGACCGTGAGTCCCGCCGGGACCTCACGCTCGTTTCCATTCACAGTCACCGTGATCGTGCCTTCACTCATGCGTCGTCTCTCGTCTCGTCCATCCACGCCTCCACGTACTCGCCCGCCGCGAGCACCGCGTCCGGCCGGCTCCAGATGCCGCGGAGCACGGCCACCCCGCGGGCGCCCGCGCGCCGCGCCTCCGGCACCCGCTCCGGGGTCACGCCGCCGATCGCGATCACGGGCAGCCCGGCTTGCGCGCGCACCGCACGAATCAGTGACGGCCCCGCCCCCTCGCGCCCCGGGTGGCTCGGCGTCGCCCAGATCGTGCCCAGCACGAGGAAGTCCGCGCCGGCGGCGCCGCCCAACGCGTCGAGCCCGTGCACCGACGCCCCGAGGATCCAGTCCTCCCGCAGGCGCCGGACGGCGACCGCCGGCAGCGATCGGCCGCCCAGCTGAGCGCCGTGGGCGTCGACGGCGAGAGCCACATCGACCCGGTCGTTCACCAGCAGGATGCCGCCGCTGGCCCGGGCCACGGGGACCAGCGCCGCGGCGATCGCGTGCAGCGTCCGGGTCGGCGTACGCGGACCGCGCAGGTGCAGCGCCACCGCGGGCCCGTGG
>JBKGZE010000068.1:0-8879 GCA_046545735.1 Gemmatimonadota bacterium
GGCGGAGGCCTCGAGGGAGGCGATCCGGCACTACGGGCGGGTCCTCTTCCACGCCTTCCACCACTGGCGGGCGCGGAAGCCGACGGAAACGCTCCCGGAGGAGAAGGTGCGGTGGCTGCTGGACGAGGTGAGCACCGTGGGCGACTGGTCGCTCCGGCCGCCGGCTCCGGCGGGCTACCTCCGGCTCCCGCGCAACCTGGTCTGGGCCGCGCCCGCGGCGAACCGGCGCCCCGAGCCGGCCGACGGCTTCTTCTGGATGCTCGAGGAGCCCGACGGCGAGCCGGCACGCCTCCACGTCCTCCTCGCCCTCGGCGTGCGCCCGGACCGGCCGGGCTTCAGCATCGTGACCACCACCGGGGTGCTCGACGACGAGCCGCACTGGGCGAACGCCCGGGGTCGCCCCGAGGGGGGCGACTTCGAGACCACGCTCCCGGGCGGCGAGCTGGACGGCCTCTACTCCATCGAGACGGCGGCGGAGCTGCTGAAGCTGGTCTCCCGCGCCTTCTGGGAGCTGGACCCGGCGAGTGGATAAGGCTGTCGCCGCCCTGGTCCTCGAGGAGATCGCCGACCTGCTGGCCCTCCAGGACGCGGAGCCCTTCCGGGTGCGCGCCTACCGCACGGCGGCCGCGGCCGTCGACCGGATCCGGGGCGACCTCCCGGCCCGCCTCGCGGCCGGCGAGCTGGACCGGGTCCCCGGGCTGGGGCCCGCCACCCTCGGCGTCCTGCGCGAACTCGTCGAGACCGGGCGCTCCCGGCTCTACGACCGGCTCCGGGCCGAGACGCCGGCGGGGCTGGCCCAGCTCCGGGCCGTCGCGGGGCTCGGCCCGAAGCGGGTGCGCACGCTCCACGAGAAGCTGGGGATCGAGACGCTCGAAGCGCTGCGCGAGGCGGCGGACGCGGGGAAGATCCGCCAGCTGGAAGGCTTCGGCCCGGCCACCGAGCGCCGGATCCTGCATGGGATCGCCTTCGTCGACCGGAGCACCGGGCGCCGGCGTCAGCCCGAGGCGTACGCCACGGCCGACCGCCTCATCGCCCATTTCGAGACGCTCGAGGTGGACCGGGTGCGGCTCGCGGGCGAGCTGCGCCGCCGGCGCGAGACCGTCGACGGGATCGACCTGCTGGTGTCCGCGTCCGCCGTGGGGCCGGTGGTCGAGGCGTTCATGGCCCTCCCGGCCCTCACCCGTCTCGTCCGGGTCGATGACCAGCGGGCGCGGGCGATCATGGCCGACGGCGCGGCGATCCGCCTGCGCTGCGTGCCGCCCGAGCGCTGGGCAGCCGCCGGGGTCGCCGAGACCGGAAGCGAAGGGCATGTGGCGGCGCTCGCGGCGCGGGCCGAGCGCCTCGGCCTCCGACTCACCGACGCCGCGCTCCTGCGCGGCGACGAGGCGCTCGAGCTCGACGACGAGGTTGAGCTGTACGCCGCCCTCGAGCTTCCGTGGATCCCGCCGGAGCTCCGGGAAGGGCGTGGCGAGGTGGCGGCGGCGGCCGAGGGGCGGCTCCCGCGGCTGGTCGACATCGACGACCTGCGGGGCACCTTCCACTGCCACACCACCTGGTCGGACGGCCGTGCCACCGTCGCCGAGATGGCGGAAGCGGCGCTCGCCCGCGGCTGGCGCTACCTCGGAATCGCCGACCACTCCGTCTCCGCCAGCTACGCCGGCGGGCTCACCATGGAGGAGGTGCGCGCGCAGCAGCGGGAGATCGACGCCTGGAACGCAAGCCGCGGGGGTGAGCTGCGGCTCTTCAAGGGAATCGAATCGGACATCCGGCGCGACGGTCGCCTCGACTACCCGGACGACGTGCTCGACAGCTTCGACTACGTGGTCGGATCCGTGCATTCGGGGTTCCGCATGGACCGGGAGACCATGACCCGGCGGATCACCACCGCGATGGCCGATCCGCACCTGACGATTCTCGGCCACCCCACCGGGCGGCTCCTCCTGAGCCGGGAGCCGTACGCCGTGGACCTGGACGCGGTGATCGCCGCCGCGGCCGGGGCGGGGGCCGCCATCGAGATCAACGGCGACCCGCACCGCCTGGACATGGACTGGCGCCACTGGCCCGACGCGCGAAGCCGCGGCGTGAAGTGCGCCATCGACCCCGACGCCCACTCCATCGCGGGGCTCGGCGCCGTGGGCTGGGGCGTGGCCATGGCCCGCAAGGGCGGCCTCGAGCCGGAGGACGTGATCAACACGTGGGAGCTGGAGCGCGTGGAGTCGTACCTGGGAGTGTGATGAGCGAGACGAAGCGGAAGACGCGGAAGACCGAGGCCGGCCGGCGTTGGGTCGGGGAGACGAAGGCGGAGCGGAAGGAGCGGGTGGCGGAGATCATCCGTCGTCTGTGGGAGGCGTACCCGGACGCGACCACTTCGCTCCGGCACGAAACGCCGTACGAGCTGCTCGTGGCCACGATCCTGTCCGCCCAGTGCACCGACGAGCGGGTCAACATGGTCACGCCCGAGCTGTTCGCCCGCTACCCCGGGCCCGAGGAGCTGGCCGGGGCGAAGCCGGAGGACGTGGAGGAGATCATCCGGTCCACCGGCTTCTTCCGACAGAAGACCAGGAGCCTCCTGGGCATGGCGGAGGCCGTGGTGGAGCAGCACGACGGCGAGGTGCCCGGCACGATGAACGCGCTGGTGAAGCTCCCCGGCGTGGGCCGGAAGACCGCCAACGTGGTGCTGGGCAACGCGTTCGGAAAGGACGAGGGCGTCGTGGTGGACACGCACGTCAAGCGCCTCTCCGGCCGCCTCGGCCTCACCGCCCACACCGCGCCCGACCGGATCGAGCGCGACCTCATGGAGCTGGTCCCGGAGGTGTCCTGGACTGACCTGCCCCACCTGTTCATCTTTCACGGACGGGCGGTCTGCAAGGCGCCCACACCCCTCTGCGACGACTGCGTACTCGCCGACCTCTGCCCCAGCGCCGGACTGGCCTGACATGCCCATGCCCGACCCTACCAGCCCCCTCGCCAGCTCGAAGAGCCCCTTCCTCCGCCACGGCGCCGAGCAGCCCGTGGCCTGGCTCCCCTGGGGCGACGCGGCGTTCCGGCGCGCGGCCGAGGAGGACCGGCCGATCCTCCTCGACATCGGCGCGGTCTGGTGCCACTGGTGCCACGTCATGGACCGGGAGAGCTACGACGACCCGGACACGGCGGCGGTGATCAACGAGCTGTACGTCGCGGTCAAGGTGGACCGGGACGAGCGGCCGGACGTGGACGCGCGCTACCAGCGGGCCGTCCAGTCGCTGGTAGGGCAGGGCGGCTGGCCGCTGACGGCGTTCCTCACGCCGACGGGCGAGGTCTTCCACGGCGGGACCTACTTCCCGCCCGGGGACGCCCACGGCCGACCCGCCTTCCGACGGGTGCTCCGGGAAGTGGCGCGGGTCTGGGCGGACGAGCGCGAGCGGGTGGAGACGGTGGTGAGCGCCGTCCGCGAGCGCCTGGAGGTGGTGCTGACCGGCGAGGCGGCGCCCGGTGAGCTCGACCCGGCCCTCCTCGACCGGGCCGTCGACGCGTTCGCCCAGGCCTACGACGCCCGCCACGGAGGGTTCGGCGGCGCCCCGAAGTTCCCGTCCGCCGCCGGGATGGGGCTCCTGCTGGAGCGCTGGCTCGACCAGGGTTCGGAGCGCGCCCGCGACATGGTGGACGGGACCCTCACCGCCATGGTCCGCGGCGGGATCCACGACCACCTGGGCGGCGGGTTCCACCGCTACGCGACCGACGCCCGCTGGATCATCCCCCATTTCGAGAAGATGGCGTACGACAACGGGCCCCTGCTGGAGGTCCTGGCCCGGGCGGCCGTGGTCCTCGACCGCGACGACCTGGCCGACGCGGCCGCCGGCGTGGTCCGCTACTACCGCGACGTGGCCGGCGACCTCGTGGACGCCGGCGGCTTCCCCGCCTCCCAGGACGCCGACATCGACTTCGACGACGACGGCGACTACTGGACCTGGACCGAGGCGGAGATCCGGGACGCCGTGGGCGACCATGTCGCAGCGGAGGCGGCGGGGATCCGCTGGGGGCTGCGGGACCCGGGGAGCGCCATGCCGCTGGACCCGCACCGGCACGTGCTGTTCGAAGCGGCCTCGGTGGAGGACGTGGCGCGCCGGCTCGGCCGCACCGCCGACGAGACGCGCGCGCTCCTGGACGACGCGCGCACTCGCCTCAAGGCCGCCCGCGACGGCCGGCCCACGCCGTACGTCGACCGGACGCTCTACACCGGCTGGGTGGCCATGGTCGCCTCGGGGCACCTGGCCGCCGCCCGCCACCTGGCCGTGCCGGGGGCGGACGAGGGCGCCGTGCGGGCCCTCGAGCGCGTCTGGGAGCAGGGGTGGCACGGGCGCGGCCTGGTGCACCGCCTCGGCGACCCCGACTCCGGCGTCCTGCTCGCGGACCAGGCCCACACCGCCCGTGCGCTCCTGGACGCCTTCGAGTGGACACAGGACCCGCGCTGGCTCGAGCGGGCCGGGGCGCTCCTGGACGTGGTCCGCGACCGCTTCGCCCACCCCTCCGGCGGGCTGCGCGACCTGCCCTCCGACCACGACGCCGCCCTCGCCGCGGACCGCCTCGAGATCACCGACGCGCCCGAGCCGTCGCCCACCGCCGTCGCCGCCGGGTCCATGCTCCGGCTCGCCGCGCTCCGGCACGACGACGATCTCGCGGCGGCCGGACGCCGGATCCTGGCCGCGTACGCCGGCTCCGCGCCCCGCTTCCCCACCAGCGCTGCCTCGTTCTTCCGGGCGCTCCGCTGGGCCGTGGGCCCCGTGACCCGCGTGGTGGTCGTGGCCGGGTCCGAGGAGGGCCGCGACCTCATGGCGGCGGCGCTCCGGGAGTACCGACCGGCCACGGTGGTCCGCCGGATCGCGCCGGACCAGGCCCGCGTCGAGCTGGACGACGCGGTCCGGGCCATGCTCACCGGCGAGTCGCCCCGGGCCTACGTGTGCGTGGGGTCCACGTGCGCCGCGCCCGTGGCCGACCCCGACGAGCTGGTCGAGACGCTGCGCACGTTCGGCTGAACGGTCGGCGCTCGCGCCGGATCGCACGCTCCTTGCACCGGCTCCGCTCTCGCTCAACCAGGGACGGACGGACGCGAACGCGGAGGGAACGCCCATGGCCGGACACGATCTCAGCGGGAAGAAGGTCGCCATTCTCGTGGCCCACGGCTTCGAGCAGGTGGAGCTGACGGAGCCCAGGAAGGCGCTGCGGGACGCGGGCGCGGAGGCGCACATCGTGTCGCCCGCCGACGGGAAGGTGAAGGGCTGGCAGCACGACCACTGGGGCGACGAGCTCGACGTCGACGTTCCCCTCTCCGAGGCCACGCCCGACGCCTACGACGCCCTCGTCCTCCCCGGCGGCCAGATGAACCCGGACAACCTCCGCGTCGACGACCGTGCGGTGGCCTTCGTGCGCGCGTTCGTGGACGCCGGGAAGCCGGTGGCCGCCATCTGCCACGGGCCCTGGACGCTGGTGGAAGCGGACGCGGTCCGCGGCCGCCGCATGACCTCCTACCACTCCATCAAGACGGACCTGCGGAACGCTGGCGCCGAGTGGGTCGATGAAGAGGTGGTGGTCGACCAGGGGCTCGTCACCAGCCGCAACCCGGACGACCTGCCGGCGTTCAACCGGAAGATGATCGAGGAGATCGCCGAGGGGCGGCACTGAGGCTCGCGGCCACCGGCCGTGCCCCGCCCGGGAACGGTCCCCCGGCTCGCGAACGGCCCCCCGGCGGCGTACGTTCGAAGCCGGTGAGTCGAGAGTCAGACCGGGACCGAGGCGAGGGGACGATGCCGACGCGTGACGAGGCGGTGGCGCTGCTGGAGGAGTGGGTCGAGAACGAGAACCTGCGCAAGCACATGTACGCGGTGGAGGCCGCCGTGCGCAGCTATGCCCGCGAGCAGGGCGCGGACGAGGAGTTGTGGGGGCTCGCCGGGCTCCTGCACGACCTGGACTGGGAGAAGTACCCGGAGGAGCACCCGCTGAAGGCGGTCGAGGAGCTTCGGAAGCGGGACTACCCCGAGGAGGTGGTCCACGCCATCCTGGCCCACCGCAGCGGCTACACCGGTGTCGAGCCGGAGACGCCGCTGGACCGCACGCTGGTCGCCTGCGACGAGCTCACCGGCCTGATCACCGCCACCGCCCTCGTCCGACCGAACGGCATCGACGACCTGAAGCCGAAGTCGGTGAAGAAGAAGATGAAGGACAGGGCCTTCGCCGCCGGCGTCGACCGCGAGGACGTGAAGCGCGGCGCCGAGCTCATCGACGCCGACTTCACCGAGCACGTCCAGAAGGTCATCGACGCCATGCGGGAGATCAGCGACGAGCTGGGGCTGAGCAGGAGGTAGGATCCGAGCGGCGGCGGACGTGCCAACATCGGTCGTTGCGCTCGCGCTGCGGCACTGGCCCTGCGCCATGACGTCGCCAGGCCCGGCCGGGAGGGGAGCCATGAAGACCGTCGGACTGCTCGGAGGCATGAGCTGGGAGTCCACCGTCCCGTACTACCAGGTCCTGAACCGGGAGGTGGCGCGACGGCTGGGCGGACTCCACTCCGCCCGCGTCCTCCTCCTCAGCATCGATTTCGCCGCGATCGAGACCCTGCAGCACCAGGGGCGGTGGGACGAGCTGGGGCAGATGCTCGCCCGGGAGGCTCGCACCCTCCAGGACGCCGGCGCGGACTTCCTGGTCCTCTGCACCAACACCATGCACCGGGTGGTGCCGCGGATCGAGCGCACCCTCTCCATTCCCGTCCTCCATATCGCCGATGCCACCGCCGACCGGATCAGGAGCGCGGGGCTCCGCAGGGTCGGGCTCCTGGGCACCCGGTTCACCATGGAGGAGCGGTTCTACCGCGGCCGCCTCGAGGACCGCCACGGCCTGGACGTGCTGGTCCCACCGGAGCCCGATCGCGTGGAGGTCCACCGGGTCATCTATGAAGAGCTGGTCACAGGCCGGATCCTCGACGGGTCGCGGGACGCGTACCGGAGGATCGTGGCGGGGCTGGTCGACGCCGGTGCCGAGGGCGTGATCCTGGGGTGCACCGAGATCGGGCTCCTCCTGAAGCCCGACGACGCCTCCGTCCCGCTCTTCGACACTGCCCTCATCCACGCCGAGGCGGCCGCCGGCCTCGCGCTGGAGGAGTAGCTCGGTTTGCGCCCCTCGCTCGTACACGACGGCGCCGGCCGGCTCCCGTCGGTCTCTGTCCGGCTGCTGGTCTGGACAAACCGGACAGTACTACTCCCGGGGCGCCCACCGTCAACGCTGGCGCGTGGGGTTCCCGGGGCCGGCGCGGGGGAGGTGTTGCCTGGAGCCGGAACCGCTCCTATGATGGTGATACATACTCGGGAGTAGAATTCAGGGCCAACCGGGAGCGTGGGGAGGCGATTGGCACACGGTGGTGAGCTGCACGCGCAGGCTCGCGAGCTGGAGCGGCTGCTTCGGCTCCAGAGCAGGCCACGTGGGCGCGGAACATGCCCCGCTTCGAGCCGGGTGTGTACGCGGCCGTCGTCGTGGGGCCGCTGGAGTCGGCCGCGTTCGCGCCGGATCTCATGATCGTCTACGGCTCGCCGGCGGTCATGACCCAGATCATGCTGGCCAGGAACTGGCTCGACGGAGCCGACATCACCACCCGGCTCTCCGGTCACGCGGCGTGCGTTTACTACGTGGTGCCGGCTCTCCTCCAGGGGGGGTGGCGCATGAGCATCCCCTGCGGCGGCGACCTGCGGCGAACCGGGTGCGACGACTACAGCATGGTCTTTTCGGCTCCGGCCGGTGAGCTGCCGGCACTCCTTCGCGGGCTGGAGGCCGTGGCGGACACGGGCCACGGTCTCCCGTCTGCGCCCTCGTTCGCCGTCGAGTATCCGCTGCAGCAGGCCTACGTGGAGCTGGGGCGAGAGCTGGGCATGGGCTGGGTGCGTTGATGGGGCGCGTCGCTGGGGCCCGCGATGCCCGCGGAGAGCGGACAAACGGAAAGCACGGAAGTGAGGGTCGATAGATCGTGGTCGGCGCATACCTGATCTGGGTGATCGGTCTGCCGGCGGCGGTGCGCCTCTTCCTCTGGATGCTGGACCTGGCTCCATCGCCCTGGTGTCCGGTGTGCGGGCGAGAAACGCTGCCGCTGCAGTCGAGCCTCTGTACCGGGATCAACCGCCTGTCCCGCAGGTGCCGCTACCAGAAGCACTGGTGCGCGGGGTGCGGGTGGGAAGGCACGGCCCGGCTCCCGCGAGCCGCCGCCCGCTCCCTCGCCACCACGCCGCCCCCGTCGCTTCCGTGCACCGTGGACCGGTGCGGGATCCGTCGGCTCATGGTCGACGGCTGCTGCTGGCGGGTGATGGTCCATTGCTGGGCGAGCGGGAACGAGTGGGTCGGTCGGCTGATGTTCATCGGCCCCGAGGAACGAGGTTGGTTGGAGCCGGAGTGGTCCCTGCGCGCCTCGTCCGCCTACGAAGTGATCGCTCGCGGGCTCGCTCTCCCCGAGCGCGTCCTGGCCGACCGGATCCGCACAGCCGCCGGGAGCGACGGCTGATACCTTGCTCGTGGAGGGTCGGTCCGCGGGGCGCGGGGCGCTGACCTACGGGAGGTCGTCGTTCATGGCCGCATCCAGCTCCGTCCGCGCCGTCTCCCGGATGGCCGCGATGGCCGGGTGCTTGATCCGCCGCTCCACGGTGATGGCGTAGAACGTCTCCGTCAGACCCCGCGCGCGCCCTACCCGCTCCACCGCGTACCGCACCCGGAGGTCGTCGGCGATGATGGAGGGGGCCGCGAACATCCCGGCGCCGGCCTCGCCCAGCACGTTGATGAGGTCGATGTCTTCCACCTCCGCCACCACCCGCGGCCGGATGTCCTGCCGCGCGAACCAGTCGTCGAGCGAGCGTCGCAGCGCGTAGCCC
>JBKGZE010000069.1:0-8865 GCA_046545735.1 Gemmatimonadota bacterium
GAGTGTAGCCGGTCGCTGTACGGCATCATGACGTGGATCGGAGCGCCGGCTTCCCGGTCCGCCAGCCACTGTAGCGCAGCGAACAGACCGGCCGGGTTCTCCGCCAGCACGTCGGTGCCGCACCGCTCGTCCATCGCTCGCGCGCCCGCGAGCAGCCGCTCCACTTCGGTTCCAACCATCGACGCGGGCAGCAGCCCGACGGCCGACAGCACGCTGAAACGACCGCCCACGTTCCGCGGCACCGGGAGCGTCACGATCCCCTCCTCGTCCGCGATCCGCCGGAGCACTCCGCTCTCCGGGTCCGTGGTGAAAACCAGGTGTCGTCGGACGCCGTCCGGATCGTCCAGCGCGGCCCGGAGTCGGTCCCGGACCACCAGGAACTGGGACATGGTCTCCGCGGTCGTGCCGGACTTGCTCACCACGTTGAACAGTGTGCGCCGAACGTCGATCCGCTCGAGCAGCGAGCCGACCGTGTGGGGGTCCACGTTGTCCAGGACGAACAGACGGGGATAGTGCTCCCGCTCCTCGTCCGTTCGCTCGTTCCAGTCGGGTCCGCGAAGCGCGTGGAGCAGCGCCGTCGTACCGAGGGCCGAGCCGCCGATCCCGAGGACCACCACGTTCTCGAACGCCTGACCGGGACCGTCGGCGAACGCCTCGATCTCGCCGATCAGGCCGGAGGGCTCGAGCAGGTGGTAGAAGCCAAGCTCGCCGGCCTCACGGCGGGATTGCGTGTCCCGGTGGATGCCGCGAAAACGATCGGCCAGGCCGGCCAGGCTGTCGGGATCCAGGCCGCGGCCGCCCAGCCGCGGGGCCAGCATGTTGCCGTAGTCGAGGGTGATGCGGTCGATGTCAGTCATGCTTCGAAGTCTAGGATGAGAAGGTTCGGTTCACCAGCCGATGGCTCCTGACCTGCCCGCCGCCCATCGGCCACTGTCTGCGGGAACTGTTGGTGGCCCGCGCACGCACATCCGGGACCCGCCTCCCGTCAGCCACTGTCTGCAGGAACTGTTGGTGGTCCCCCGGGCACGAAACCCAGGGACGTGGCCCATCAGCCACTGTCCGCGGGAACTGTTGGTGGCGCCCCTCACCGCAGCCCCGCGAACCACCGCAGATACTGCCCCAGCAGCCGCGTGAACAGGAAGTGCGTCGTCACCACGTCTCGACCCCGACGGCCGAACAGCGCGCTCTTCTCCGGATCGTCCAGCAGCTGCTTCACCCGCTCGGCCGCGACCTCGACCGAGTCCACGAGATAGCCGTTCCACCCGTCGCGGATCTGGTTCGGGATCCCGCCCACGTTCCCGGCCACCACCGGCTTTTCCTTCCACAACGCCTCCGTGACCGCGAGTCCGAACCCCTCGCGGATCGATTTCTGGAGCACCACCGCCGCGCCGCGCTGCATGGCGTTCACCTCGAGCGCATTGCGGTTGACCTCGGCGGGGGGCACGTGCAGCGCCAGCAGATGGATATCCGGGTCGTCGCCGGCCGCCAGCCGGGTCTTCTCGTACAACGCCACGCCTTCGGGGTCATCGTCGGCCATGGCGGCCATGTAGACCAGCTGCAGCCCGGCGTGCGACCGGGCCGCCCGACGGAACGTCTCGATCACGCCGAGCGGGTCCTTCCAGGGATCGAAACGGGCCACCTGGAGGAGGTAGGGCCTGGCGGGATCCACGCCGTACCGGTCGAGGACCTGGTCGCGCTCCCAGCCCCGGATCGGGCGGTTCTTGGCCCGGAACGGGTCGATGCACGGTAGCGCGACCTCGACGCGCTCGGCTTCGAGCCCCTCGGGCACGTATTCCTGCCGCGAGAAGACGAGCTGGTCGTACTGGGCGAGGTGGGGGGAGAGGACGTTCCAGGTGTCGGGCGACGGGCTCGTCAGGTCTATGTGGCAGCGCCAGAGGAGCCGGGCGCGGCCCCGCCCCCGGAGCAGGGACCCGAGCACCAGCGGCTGCGGATCGTGGACGACGACGAAGTCGTACCCGCCGAACTCGCCCTCGAGCTTCCGCGCGTTCCGCTCTACCGCCCGCCAGTAGAGGTCGAAGTCCTCGCTGGACCAGCCCGACGGCTGCCCCTGCAATGCGTTGTGGTACCCTTTCGTGACCTCGAAGAAATCGTCGCCGGCGTCCAGGACGTACCACTCGGTCCGCAGCCCCGCGTCGTTCATGAGCGGGACCAGGCTCAGGAGCATCTCCGCCACGCCGCCTCCCACGGCCGTGGCGTTCACGTGCAACACGCGCGCGCCCGCCAGCGGCCGGGCCAGCGCGCGCAGCTCCTCCACCACCTCCTCGCCCACGAGGGATTCGTAATCGCCCAGCGAAGCGCGGGAGTACGAGGCGTCTGTGACGAGCATCGGCTTCGGTGCTGTGAGCGTGATGATAGCCGCCGCCGTGCCGCTGCAAGTCGGGGACCCCGGGGCGCGGCCCGCCTCGCGGGCACGGCCGGCGTCGAGGGGTTACGGCGCCCCCCAGCGGGGCCGATAGCCGGGCGCGTCCGACACCCGGGCAAGGCCGACACCCGGGTTAGAGGGGGACGGCCGGGTTCGAGGAGGGCGGGGCGGCGGGGGCTGGGCACCGATCCTGGAGCGCGCCGCGTGTTCGGCTAGACGTTGATGGTGAGGCCGTCGTAGGCCGCGTGCACGCCCGGCGGGAGCGCGGCTTCCAGCTGCGCGTGACGGACCCGGTGGGTCAGGTGTGTGAGGAAGGTTTGCTCGGCACCGATGTCCGCGGCCAGCTCGACGGCCTCCTCCACGTTCAGGTGCGTGGGGTGCGGGTTGCCGAACCAGAGGGCGTTCAGGACCAGGGTACGGACGCCCTCGAGCGCCTCGCGGGTGCCGGGGCCCAGCGTCTTCGCGTCGGTGATGTAGCCCAGATCACCCGCGCGGAACCCGTACACGGTCATGGGCCCGTGCTGGACGGGGAGCGCCCGGAAGGTGAACGTGCCGAGGTGGACTGCGTCGAGCGGGTCGTAGGAGTGGAGCCGGAGCTCGGGCTTGGTCGTCCCCGGTGGGGGACGGTAGTCGCTGAAGATGTAGCCGAAGCGCTGCCGCAGCGCCCGCTCGGTCTCGGGGCTGGCATACAGATCGAGGTGCCGGCCGCGGTGCGCGGAGATGGCGCGGAGGTCGTCGACGCCGTGGATGTGGTCGGCGTGGGCGTGGGTGAACCAGACGGCGTCGATGGCGCCCACGCCGGCGGCGGTCAGCTGGAGCCGGAGCTCGGGCGGCGTGTCCACGAGGACGCGGCTCCGGTCGTCGTGGACGAGGACGGCATGCCGGGTGCGCCGGTCCCTGGGGTCGTCGGAGGTGCAGGTGGCACACACACAGCCGATGACGGGCACGCCGAAGGACGTGCCGGTCCCGAGGAACGTGAGCTTCACAGCTCTTCGATGCGGAGCATGTTGGTCGTTCCGGCCACGTTGAAGAACGGGACGCCTGCGGTGACGGGGAAGCGGTCGCCCGGACGGGCGAGGCCTTCGTCCTGGAGGAACCGGCGGGCGCACTCCAGGATCACGGGATAGGTGGGTTCGCCATCGATCCGGCAGAGGACGGGGGTGACGCCCCAGACCAGCGCGAGCTGGCGGTACACGTGCTCCTCGTGGCAGACCCCGAGGACGGGCACGGGCGGGCGGTAGCTGGACACGACCCGGGACGTGAAGCCGCTCCGGGTCATGGTCACGATGGCGGGGGCGCCCAGGAGCGCCACGGCCTCCACGGTGGCCGCGGCGATGGCGTGCTCGGTGGCCGTGGCGCCCGCCCGGAGCCGGTTCTGCATGGGGATGTCGTACTTCGGGCCGGCTTCGAACGACGCCGTCTTCTCGGTCTCCCGGATGATGGCGTTCATGGCCCGGACGGCTTCCGTCGGGTACCGCCCCACCGCGGTCTCGCCCGACAGCATCACGGCGTCCGTCCCGTCGAGCACGGCGTTCGCCACGTCGCTCGCCTCCGCACGCGTGGGGCGGGGGCTCTGGAGCATGGATTCCAGCATCTGCGTGGCCGTGATCACGGGCCGGCCGTAGAGGTTGGCGTGCTGGATGATCCGCTTCTGGGCCACCGGTACCTGCTCGAACGGAAGCTCCACGCCCAGGTCGCCCCGGGCGACCATGACCGCGTCCGTTCGCTCGAGGATCTCCTCCAGTCGCTCCAGCGCCACGTCCTTCTCGATCTTCGCCACCACCAGCATCCCGTCCGGGATCCGGGCCCGGACCATGTCGATGTCCCGGGGGCTCTGCACGAACGAGAGGCCGATGTAGTCCACGCCCACCTCGACGGCGAACGCCAGGTCCTCCCGGTCCCGCTCAGCCAGGGCGGGCGCGCTCACGCGCACACCGGGCAGGTTGAGTCCCTTGTTCGGCTGGAGCAGGCCACCGCGCACCACCACAGCCTGGACCTCGGCGTTCTCCGTCTCCACCACCCTCAGCTCGAGGTTCCCGTCATCCAGGAGGACCCGGTCCCCGGGGTGCACGTCGAGCGCGAGCCCCGCGTAGGTCGATGGGAGCGTGGCGTGACCGGGCTCCCACTGGTCCTCCGGGACCAGCACGATCCGGGCACCGGGCTCGAGCCGCACCGGCTCGGGCAGCCGGCCGATCCGGATCTTCGGCCCGGCCAGATCGGCAAGGATCGCCAGCGGCTCGCCGCGGGCCCGGGCCACGGCCCGCACCCGTTCCACCACGCCCCGGTGATCGTCCCGATGGCCGTGCGCGAAGTTGATGCGGATCACGTTGGCGCCCGCCTCCACCAGCCCGGCGATCCCCGAGCGGGACGCCGTGGCCGGCCCCACCGTCGCCACGATCTTGGTCCGCGGGCCGATTATCCGCGCCACACCACCTCTCCAGCCACCATGGTCAGTGCAGGGTTCAATTCCAGCAGCTCGGCGGCCGGGACCTGGAACGGGTCCCGATCCCAGGCGACGAGGTCCGCGAACGCCCCCGGCGCCAGCCGACCCTGCCGCGCGTCCCCCGCGGCCCGGGCCGGCCCCGTGGTGTACCCTGCCCATGCACGCTCCATGCTCAGCCGCTCGTCCGGGTACCAGCCTCCCCCCGGCGCGCCCTCGAGGTCCTGCCGGGCGACCGCCGCGTAGATGCCCTGGCGCGGGTCCGGCGGCTCCACCGGCGCGTCGGAGCCGAGCGCGAGCGTGAGGCCGAGCCGCTCCAGTGAGCGGAGCGGGAAGGCCCGGCGGCCGCGCTCGCCCCAGTGCCGGTCCACCGCCCGCCAGTCCGTCATGAGGTGCGACGGCTGTACCGACCAGATCACGCGCCGCACGGCCTCCAGCCGGGGGCCGCCGGCCAGCAGCTCCGCGGGGACCAGCTGGCCGTGCTCGATCCGGTGCGGCACCGGGCCGTCCAACCGCGCCGGCGCCCCCGTCAGCACCTCCACGGCCAGCGCGTTGGCCGCATCGCCGATGGCGTGCACGGTCGTTGCGAGCCCCGCCGCGGCGCCCCGGTGGACGGCGGCCCGGAACTCGTCGGGCGGGAGGGTCGAGACCCCACGACTGTCGCTCCCCTCGTACGGGTCCCGGAGCCACGCGGTACGAGAGCCCAGCGCCCCGTCCAGGAACATCTTGACCCCGCCGACCCGGATCCACTGGCCACCGAACCCGCTCCGCAGGCCGAGCGCGATCGCCTCGTCCAGCCGGGCCAGCGGCAGGTGCTGGAGGATGCGGAGCCGCAGCCGCCCCCCGGCCCGGAACGCCTCGAGCAACTCCAGCGAGTCGGGCTCGACCGTGTGAACGCCGGTCACGCCGATCCGGTGCAGCGCCTCCTGCCCGTCCCCGAGCGCGGCCCAGCGCGCCGCCCGGTCGGGCTCGGGGGCCGCGCGGTACGCCAGCGGCATGGCGTTCTCCCGCACCACCCCCGTCGGCCTGCCGTCCTCGTCCCGCTCGATACGGCCGCCCTCGGGGTCCGGCGTCGACGCGTCGATGCCGGCACGCTCGAGCGCCCGGGTGTTCAGCCAGAGGGAGTGCATGTCGTGGCTCTGGAGCAGCACGGGCCGATCGGCGACCACGGCATCCAGCAGCCGTCGATGCGGGGCGCCCACCCACGGGTTCGGGTCCCAGCCACGTCCCCGGATCCACCCGCTCCCCCGCCCCGCCGCCTCCGCCACCCGGGCCGCCACGGCCTCCGGCGATGCGGCGCCGTGCAGCTCGACCTGCCGGCGCGCCAGCGCCCATTCCACCAGGTGCACGTGGGCATCCGTGAGCCCCGCAGTCACTGTGAGGCCGCGAAGATCGAGGGTCGGCACGCCCTCGACGTCGGCGCCCGGGTCGATCGCTGCGACCCGACCGTCGCGCACCAGGATCGCCCGGGCGTCGCCTCCGGCGGCTCGGATCCGGTCGGCCCGGATCAGCAGGGGAGCATGGCTCGAGTCACTCATGGTCGTGTCATAATCCGCCTCGGGATGGGGGCGGAATGCGTGGAGAGTTGGAAAAAGGCAGCCGGAGACCATAGTTTGTCGGCGCCCTGAACGTAAGCTGGAGCATGGCGCCATCGTATTCGGCCGGCCGGAAGGGCGCAAACCCCGGCAGAGTCCTTGCACGCCGCTGGATCGGATGCGGCTCATCAAGACGATAACGGAACTGGAAGAGCTCGCCGGCCACCTCGCCGGCGTACGACTGATCGCGGCGGACACCGAGGCGGCCGGGTACCACCGGTACGACGACTCGCTGTGCCTCGTGCAGCTGTCGACCCGGGACGAAACGTGGATCGTCGACACCATCGCCCTCGGGTCCCTCAACCCCGTCGCCGAGCTGTTCGCCGATCCGGGAATCGAGATCGTGTTCCACGACGCGGATTTCGATCTCCGCCTCCTGGACCGCGACTTCGGCGTCTACGTGCGCGGCCTCTTCGACACGAAGATCGCCGCCCGCTTCGCCGGCGCCCGGGCCTTCGGGCTGGCCAGCCTCCTCCAGGACGAGCTCGGGGTCGAGCTGGAGAAGAAGTATCAGCGCGCGGACTGGGCGAAGCGGCCGCTGCCCCCGGACATGCTCGAGTACGCAGCCATGGACACCCGCTACCTGCCCCGGCTGCGGGACCTGCTGCGGGAGCGCCTCCTCGACATGGGGCGCCTGGCGTGGGCGGAGGAGGAGTTCCGGATCCAGGAGCGGACGGGCTGGGAGCCGCCCGACGACGAGGCCGCCTACCTGCGGCTCAAGAAGACCCACGACCTCGGGCCCCGCAGCCTCGCCGCGCTGCGGGAGATCTACCGATGGCGCGAGGACGTGGCGAAGGAGAAGGACGTGGCCTCGTTCCGCGTCCTGGACAACGCCGCCCTCGTCGCCATCGCCCGGGAGATGCCCCACGGCGCGCGCGATCTCGAGAACGTGCAGCGGCTCTCGAAGGGGAACGCGCGCCGCTGGGGCGACGCGCTCCTGGCCGGCCTGGACCGGGCCCGCTCACTACCCGAGGAAGAGCTGCCGGAGCAGCCGCGGCCGCCGCGCCGGCCGCCCCGGGACCCGGAGGTGGACCTGAGGGTGGACCGGCTGAAGGACGTACGGGACGCGGCCGCGGACCGGCTGGGCCTGGAGCGAGGCTTCCTCATGCCGCGCTGGCAGCTGGAGGAGATCGCGCGGGCCACGCCCGGGTCCCGGGTGGAGCTGGCGCAGCTGGGCAGCGTGCGCAACTGGCAGGTCGAGGCCATGGGCGACGGCCTGCTCGAGGCGCTGAACTGACAACCAGGAAACCACTACCAGGAACGCGGAGGTCACATGGGCGCGGACATCGTCGAGCGCGATGACATCTCTGTCTATCTCGTCGCAGGCGTGCCGAAGAGCTTCAAGCGCAAACTCCAGAAGTTCGTGGAGAACGAAGCGAAGGAGGATGGCGACGTCTACATGCTGGACGACGAGCTGGCGGAGTGGGTCATCTCGCGGATCCGCAACGAGAAGCGGGGCGGGCGGGACCGGACGCCTGCGACGGCGGCGCTCTGGCGGGCCTACGCGGCGCTCAGCGCGGCACGCTACCACCTGCAGCACTCGCCCGAGGAGGAGGAGCGGGTGCGTACGCTCCGCAACCAGGTCGAGGAGATCTGGCGAGAGCTGAGCCCGATGTTCGAGGAAGGCGGGGAAGGCGCCTAGAAGCGGTAGCGCAGCCCCAGCTGTCGGGTCGAGCCGAGCGGGCCCAGCGCCCGCCACGCCAGCTCCACCCCGAGCCGACCCAGCCGGACCCCGCCCCCGACCACCAGCGGCGCGAACGCGTCGCCCGGCTCGGGGCGGGTCTCCAGCCCCAACCTCAGCCCCGCCTCCACCCCGTCCCACCGACGGGCGATCTCCAGACCCACACCGGCGCCTCGACGCTCCTCGCGCTCCCGCGCCTCGGCCGCGACCAGCACGTCCACACCCGACAGGTGGGTCCGGACCGCCGCGCCCACCCGCACGGTCCTGGGAAGCGGCGCGGACCGCCCCGCCGCCAGCTCCGGCCCCAGGTGCTGGACGGACGCGCCCACGTCCAGCCAGCCGGTGACACCCAGCAGCGCGCCGACGTCCGCCGCCACCACGTCGTCCGTGAGTCCCGCCACATCCTGCCGCAGCCACCGTCCCGCCACCCCGAGCTGGAGCGGCCCGAGCCGCACACGCCCGGCCAGCAGCGCCGAGAGCTCCCCACCACCAGCCACGGCCCCGGTCGGCTGCCCCACCGGCAGATCACCGCCCGACTCGAGCACCGCCACCTCTCCGTAGTCCAGGAAACGGAGCGACGCCCCCAGGGCATGGTCGCCCAGCGGCACGACCACCTGCGCCGCCCCGGCCACGGCCTCCACGGGGAGCGCCTGGTAGCTGGCCGCCACCGCCGGGCCCGCCAGCGCCGCCGGGTTGTACTCCGCGGCCAGCGGGTCCCGGACGGCGACGAACGCGTTGCCGAGCGCCAGCGCCCGCGGGCCCGGAG
>JBKGZE010000070.1:0-8812 GCA_046545735.1 Gemmatimonadota bacterium
GCCGGAGCGTCTTGACTGCGAAACCCGGACCGCCCGTGTCTGGCTTCCGATGTGCAGAGCTGTGGCGCCGGGTTTGCGACAGGATATGGCCCGAGAGGATCGGGGGAGGAGCCGATGGTCACGGTGACTATGGATCGGATGCGCGACGAGGTGGCGCAGGGGCTGGCGCGGTCGCAGAAACGGATCTCGCCCAAGTTCTTCTACGACCGGCGCGGCTCCGAGCTCTTCGAGCGGATCACCCGGCAGCCCGAGTACTACCCGACGCGTGCCGAGCGGCGCCTCCTCCGGGACCACATGCCCGGCTGGATCTCCGGCCTGCGACCGGAGTCCCTGGTGGAGCTCGGCGCCGGGGCCGCCGACAAGACCACGATCATCCTGGACGCCATGCACGACGCGGTCGAGAAGCCGGTGTACGTGCCCATCGACATCAGCGGCGAGTTCCTCGATGGTGTCGCCAGCACCCTGCGGGACGCGTACCCCGCAGCCGAGGTGCGCCCCGTGGTGGCCGACATGACCGTGGCCGTCGGCGTCCCCACCGACCTCCCCCGCCCCGCCCTCTTCGCCCTCCTCGGCGGCACCATCGGCAACTTCCCGCGCCGCGAAGGCGTCGACCAGCTCCGCCGGGCCCGCTCCGAGATGGGCCCGGGCGACCGGTTCCTCCTCGGCTGCGACCTCCAGAAGGACGTGCGCGTGCTCGAAGCCGCCTACAACGATGCGGCCGGGGTCACCGCCGCCTTCAACCTGAACGTGCTGACCGTGCTCAACCGGGAGCTCGGCGCCGACTTCGACCCGGCCGATTTCCGGCACCACGCGTTCTACAACCGGGGCGAGCACCAGATCGAGATGCACCTGGTCGCGCGACGCCCGGTGACCATCACGCTCCCCGGCGCCGGCCGCTTCCACTTCCGGCAAGGCGAGTCACTGCACACCGAAGTCAGCTGCAAGTACGACCGGCCGGGTGTGGAAGCCATGCTGCGTCAGGCCGGGCTCTCCCTCGAACACTGGGCTGAGGCGCGCCCCGGGTTCGCCCTCCTCCTGGCCCGGCCGGTCTGACACTCAGTCGCGGTAGTGCGCCTGGAGCTTTTCCACCACGGTCGGGTCCGCCAGCGTCGTGGTATCGCCCACCGCACGCCCTTCCGCGATGTCCTGGAGCAGCCGCCGCATGATCTTGCCCGACCGCGTCTTCGGCAGTTCCGCCGTGAAGATGATCGCCGTCGGCCTGGCGATTCCGCCGATCTTCTCGGTGACGTGCTCCCGCAGCGCCTCGCCCAACTCGGACTTGGCCTTCACACCTTCCCGCAGCGTCACGAAGGCGACGATCGCCTGCCCCCGCAGCTCGTCCGCCTTCCCCACCACGGCGGCTTCCGCCACCGACGGGTGATCGACCAGCGCGCTCTCCACCTCCATGGTCCCGATCCGGTGCCCGGCCACATTCAGCACGTCGTCCACGCGCCCGAGGATCCAGTAGTAGCCGTCGTCGTCCCGCTTCGCGCCATCGCCGGGGAAGTTGGTGTCCTGCCACCGGGACCAGTACGTCTGACGGTACCGCTCGTCATCGCCCCACACGGTCCGGAGCATCCCCGGCCACGGACGCGTGATCGCCAGGTACCCGGCGGACACGGAGGTGCCCTGGTTGTCGAGCAGGTCGACGCTGATCCCCGGGAAGGGGACGGTGGCGCTCCCGGGCTTCGTGGCCGTGATCCCGGGAAGTGGCGTGATCATGATCCCGCCGGTCTCCGTCTGCCACCACGTGTCCACGATGGGGATCCGGCCCCCGCCAATGTGGCGGTGGTACCACATCCAGGCCTCGGGGTTGATCGGCTCCCCCACCGTGCCGAGCAGGCGGAGCGAAGAGAGGTCGTACCGCTCGGGCCACTTCTGCCCCCACCGCATGAACGCCCGGATCGCCGTGGGCGCCGTGTAGAAGATGGTGACGCCGTATTTCTGAACGAGCCTCCAGAAACGCCCCTGGTCCGGCGTGTCCGGGGCGCCCTCGTACATGAACACGGTGGCCCCGCTCGCCAGCGGGCCGTACACGATGTACGAGTGTCCGGTGATCCAACCCACGTCGGCGGTGCACCAGTACATGTCCTCCTCTCGCAGATCGAAGACGAGCTGCGTCGTCGCGGTGACGTGGGTCAGGTATCCGCCGGTCGTGTGCACCACCCCCTTCGGCTTCCCCGTGGTCCCCGACGTGTACAGGATGAACAGGACGTCCTCGGCGTCCATGGGCTCCGCCGGACACTCCGGCGACGCCTCCTGCATCAGCTCGTGATACCAGTGATCCCGGTCCCGCTTCATGTGAACCGTGGGCTCCTGCGCGATCAGACGCCGCCGCACCACCACCACGTCGCGGATCGATGGCGTCTCCTCCAGCGCCTTGTCCGCCGCGTCCTTCAGCGGGATCACGCGACCCCGCCGGTACCCACCGTCCGCCGTGATCAGCACCTTCGCCTCCGCATCCACGATCCGGTCCCGCAGGCTCTCGGCGCTGAACCCGCCGAATACCACCGAGTGGATCGCACCGATCCGCGCGCACGCCAGCATCGCGATCGCAGCCTCCGGAATCATGGGCAGGTAGATCGCCACGCGATCGCCCTTCCGCACCCCCAGTCCCTTCAGCACGTTCGCGAACTTCCCCACCTCACGATGCAGATCCCAGTACGTCAGCGTCCGCTGATCCCCCGGCTCGCCCTCCCAGACCAGCGCCGCCTTGTTCCGGCGACCGCCCGCCACGTGCCGGTCCAGGCAGTTGTACGCCGCGTTCAGGCGACCTCCCGCGAACCACCGCGCGTGCGGCGGCTCCCACTCCAGAACCCGCTCCCACTCCTCGAACCAACCCAGCCGCTCCGCCCACTCCGCCCAGAACGCCTCGGGGTCCGCCGCCGCCCGCTCATACACCTCCGGGTCGGACGCCCGAGCAACCGACCGGAACTCCGATGGCGGCTCGAACGTGCGCGATTCCTCCAGCAGCGTTTCCAGCCCGCGATCCTCCGTGGCCATGCCGTACCTCCTGGGGGGGTCCGAGGTCTCGAACTCATCACATTGTGGTCCGAAACAGACCGACGCACAAACCCCGCCGCCGCGCGCCGCACGCGCCCGCGTTCACCACACGCGCTCCCCGCAACACGCCCGGCACATAGTGACCTGCACTCCCGCGCCCACGAGAGTTGTCGGATTTCTGGACTGTGGCTACATTTGGGTGTTTAGGTCGGATACCATGCCGACACGGGAGCCGCCTCCCCTACGGCCGCTCCCGACCAGCGGACAGAACCGCGGAATCATGGCGAAGAAGCTGACGAAAAAGCAGTTGGAGCAACTCCAGAAGCGACTCCTGCGGGAACGCGAGCGCGCCCTGCGCTCGCTCGGGCGGTACGACGAGCTGTCGAAGCTCTCGGCCGAGCAAGGCGACTCGGACCTCTACTCCTACTCGGACCACATGGCGGATCTGGGGACGGACGCGATGGAGCGCGAGAAGATGCTCCTCTTCGCCAGCAAGGAGGGGCGCTATCTCTACCGGATCGAGGAAGCCCTGCGCCGCCTGTACAAGGAACCCGAGTCGTTCGGCTTCTGCCACACCTGCGGAAACCTCATCGAGTTCGAGCGGCTCGATGCCCTGCCTCACGCGCGCTACTGCATCGAGTGCAAGCGCAAGGAGGAGGCCGACGCGGCCTGACCGGGACCGCGAAGCCCCGGACCGGGATCAAGGGCCTGACCGGGATCCGACACGCGCAGGGGCGGCTCCAGTCGACGGTGGAGTCGCCCCTGCCTTCGTGGTGCGACGCGCCGCTCGATCCCGCGCTCACGGCACCGCCCCGGCGGCGCGAGCGCACGACGCGCTACCGCTCCGCGCCCGCCACCAGGTCGGGCAGCTGCTTGACGAACGCGCCCCGGCTCAGCACCTCCGCCCCCGCAGCCCGCGCCGACTCCAACATGTCCTCTCGGACGTGAGGCGCGAATCCCACCACCCGCGCGCCCCTCGCCCGCTCCCGCGCCGCCGCGATCGCCTCCAGCGCGCCCGCCCCTTCCAGTTCCACGATGACCAGCCGCGTCCCCTCCCCAACAGCCTCCGCCAGCCTGTCCCCCCGCTGTACGATCACCGCCTCCGGCGCCGCGCCCCGCACACGCGCCCCGAACATCAGGTCCCGCACCAGCGCCACCACCACGGCGCCCGCTCCCCCGTCGCTCACTCCGCTGCTCCGTAGTCTATGGATAATCACTATTGACAACGACTTCCGCGCACCGTTAGGTTTGTCGAAACCACCGGAGCACGAGCCGAAGACCACGATGAGTCAGCCGAGCGCAAAGAAGATGCCGGAAGCGGATGCCCTGCTCCGCTCCGCGCTGGAAGCGAACGGTCAGCGCTTCACCGAACAGCGCGCCGCCGTCTACCGCTTTCTGCGTCAGACCACGGAGCATCCCTCCGCCGACGACGTGTTCACGTCCGTCCGGGGAGTGATTCCCGACATCTCGCTGGCCACGGTCTACAAGTCCCTCGAGACGCTGGTCAGCTGCGGGCTCGCCGCGAAGCTGACGTACGGCGACGGGTCCGCCCGATACGACGGTCGAACAGACCCCCACGCGCACCTGCGCTGCCTTACCTGCGGGGAGGTGCGCGATCTGCGGGGTCATATCGACGTGCGGGCCCTGGGCCTTGACGAGCTGCCCTCGGACTTCGCGGTCGAGGGAGTTCGAGTGGAGCTGGTGGGCTTCTGTTCAGCGTGCCGGAGCTGACGGCGCCCGCGGGGTGTGAGCGACATCTGTCACAAACTGTATAAGTCCTCCCTTCTGGCCCCCTTTTTTCTGCATATCCCTGCACTTTGTAGGTGCATTTTGGAACATTCTGCATGTTTCGCCTTGACAGGGTGAGCGGGCGAGCGTATCTAGGGGAGTCCGTTCATTCACCCGCCGCCGGAGGCCCCCCGATGGGAAGCAAGCCAGAGACCAGCACGAGAACGTCCGAAACGCCGGGTCGAGTCAAGAAGGACCTGGTACCGGATCACAAGGTGCGGCGTGTGCCGGATGCGGAAACGCGGCGGACGCACGGCGCAACGAGGGACGACGTTCTCGGCATGCTGGAGCGCACGAGCGTGCGGTTCCTGCGATTGCAGTTCACGGACATCACGGGAGCGATCAAGAACGTGGAGGTACCCGAGGCGCAGTTCGAGAAGGCGCTGGACGGCGACATCATGTTCGACGGGTCGTCGATCGAGGGGTTCGTGCGGATCGAGGAGTCGGACATGATCCTGAAGCCGGACTTCGACACGTTCTCGATCTACCCGTGGGGGGACGAGGACAACCGAGTGGGCCGTCTGATCTGCGACGTGTACACGGCGGAGGAGCGGCCGTTTCCGGGGGACCCGCGGAACGTGCTGAAGCGAGTGCTCGGTCAGGCGACGGAGCTCGGGTACGAGATGATGGCGGGCGCCGAGGCGGAGTTCTTCCTGTTCCATCGGACGGAGAGCGGGGCGCCGACGCGTCTGACGCACGATGCGGGGGGCTACTTCGATCTGGGCCCGGTGGACCTGGGCGAGGTGGCGCGGCGGGACATCGTGAACATGCTGAGCGCCATGGGCTTCGAGGTGGAAGCGGCGCACCACGAGGTGGCGCAGGGCCAGCACGAGATCGATTTCAAGTACGAGGACGCGCTGACCACGGCGGACCACCTGTCGACGTTCAAGTACGTGGTGCGGAACATCGCGGTGCGGCACGGGCTGCATGCCACGTTCATGCCGAAGCCGATCTTCGGCCAGAACGGCTCGGGGATGCACACCCACCAGTCGCTGTTCAAGGATGGGGTGAACGCGTTCTACGACGAGTCGGACGACGACGGCCTGTCGCGGGTCATGCGCCACTACGTGGGCGGGCTCCTGACGCACGCGCGGGCGTTCTGTGTCGTGACGAACCCGCTGGTGAACAGCTACAAGCGACTGGTGCCGGGGTACGAGGCGCCGACGAACGTGGCGTGGTCACACCAGAACCGGTCCCCCATGGTCCGTGTCCCGGCCCGGCGTGGAAACGGCACGCGTCTCGAGCTGCGAATGCCGGACCCGTCGGCGAACCCGTATCTGGCGCTGGCGGTGCAGCTGGCGGCGGGGCTGGACGGGATCCGGAACGAGATCGATCCCCCGGATCCCGTAGACAAGAACATCTTCGAGTTGACGGTGCGGGAGCGTCGCCGTCACAAGATACAGTCGCTGCCGCGGGACCTGGGCGAGGCGATTGTGGAGTTCCAGAAGAGCGACCTGATGAAGGAGGTGCTGGGAGCACACGTGTTCGAGCACTTCATCGCGGCGAAGGAGCAGGAGTGGGGGGAGTACATCGCGGAGGTCCACGAGTGGGAAATCGACCGCTACCTGGCCGCCCACTAGCCTACTGGCCCGGCCGGCCCCTGTCGCCCGGCTGCGCCGTGGGGCAGACGATGCGGACGCGAGCGCCCTGGGTGGCGGGATCAAAGCTGATCCGGCCACCCAACTCCGTTTCCACCAGCGCGCGCAGTACCGAGCGTTCGCCCACGGCGTCATCCTGGCCGGGCGCCCGGTCCGGACCCGGGACGCCGTCGTCGGCGATGACGATCTCGATCCGGTCGGGCTCGATGACCACGCTCGCGGCCAGCTGGCCGCCCCGGGCGTTCGGGAACCCGAACCGAAGGGTTCGGGACGCGAGCTCGTTGATGGCCAGGGCGAGGGCGAAGCCGAACCGCTCCGGTACGAGCCCATCGTCGCCGGAGACGGAGAGGGAGATCGGGGCCTCGGGCCGGAGGCTGTTCTTCAGCCGCTGGAGCACGCGCTCGACGATCTCCTTCATGGGCACGCCGCGGTAGTTCGAGCGCCGGAACGCCTCGTACGCGAGGAGGAAGGCACGGAGGCGGTGCTCGAGGCTCAGCAGCGCCTCACCGGCGGTCCCATCCCGGTTCCGGGTCCGCTCGAGGGTGACCAGCCCCATGATGATCGAGAGGTTGTTGCGGACCCTGTGATCCAGCTCCCGGAGCAGGTTGGCCCGGTCCTCGGCGTCCCGGCGGGCCTGCTCGTAGAGGCGATAGTTCTGGTCGGCGAGCTCGGAGGCCTGGCGGTTCGCCTCCTGGAGCGCCTGCTCGGCCCGGTGGGCCCGGAGTCGGGAGCCGATCCGGGCTCGGAGCTCGGCCACCTGGAACGGCTTGGGGATGTAGTCGTCAGCGCCGGCGTCGAAGGTCCGGACCACGTCCTCCGGTGCCGTGCGCGCGGTCACCATGATGATGGGGAGGAGCGGATCGATCCGTTCCTTTATCTCGCGGCAGATGGTCCAGCCGTCGGTCCCGGGTAGCATGGCGTCGAGGAGGATGAGGTCCGCCTCGTGGAGCCGGTCGAACGCCTCTTCCGCGTCGGCGGCGGTCACGACCCTGTAGTCGTGCGCCTCCAGCAGGTCGCGGAGCGTGTCGCGAGCCATGGCCTCGTCGTCGACGACCAGGATCGTCGCCTGCTCCGTCTGCGCTTCCACCGCCGCCGCTGCCGCAGGCGCCATCACCCGATGCTCCGAGGTGAGGGGCACACCCACTCCCTCCCCCTCAATCCTTCTGGATGAGCGGGGCCGCGAGCAGGATCTTCTTCGCCAGCTCGATCATGGGTGTATTGCGGTCCTGACTGGTCTTCTGGAGAAACCGATACGCCTCCCGCTCCGTCATCTTCCGCGTCTCCATGAGGATCCCCTTCGCCCGGTCGAGGACCTTCCGTTCCTCCAGCTTGAGCTCCGCCACCTCCCGTCGCTGGCGGGCCTCCATCCATTCCCGGAACCGGGCCTGCGCCACCGCGATGGCGGGAGCCAGATCGTCCGGGTCCACGGGCTTGACGAGATAGTGAAAGACGGGTGAGCGCGTGGCCTCCTCCACGGTCCGACGGTCGCTGTACGCAGACAGGATGAGCATCGGGATCGGCCGCTCCTCGTTGATCTTGTGCGCGGCCTCCGGGCCCGTCATGGTGGGCATCCGGATATCCAGCACCGCCATGTCCGGCTTCTTCTCCCGGGCCAGCTCCACCGCCTCCTGCCCGTTGGACGCCGTTGCCACCACCTCGTGCCCGAGCGCCTCGAGCTGACTCGTCAAGGCCAGGTTGTGGAGTGCTTCGTCGTCGGCGATGAGGAACCGCAATGCTTCGGCCATTCTGCTGCCACTCCTGGTGATCGAGGCAAGGTACAGGGGAGCACTCGCCGATGAAAAAAACGCGCCACCTCCTCGGGGAGGAGGGCGCGCGTGACCCGTTCCACTATCGCGAACCGACTGCTCGTCTTCACTGCGTCCACGAAGGTGGCACGGCCGTGCCGGTCCGCGCAACCCCCGTCCACGATTCAGCCCCCCGTCACCGCTCCACCACCACCACCGCCGCCGCCGTCGACCGCGCGTGGGTCAGGGTGACATGCACCCGACTCGCCCGCACCGCGACCAGCGCGCGTCTGGCCGGACCGATCAGACGCAGCTGCGGCGGTCCACCACCCGGCCGCACGACCTCCACATCTCTCCAGCCGCCCCCCCTTCCCCACCCGGTTCCCACGGCCTTGAAGAACGCTTCCTTCGCCGCGAACCGCACCGCGAGCGACGGCGCCGGATCCGCCTGTCCCAGGCAGTACTCGAGCTCCGCGGCCGTGAACAGCCGCTCCAGACCACGACCACCCCAGCGAGCACGGAAGCTGCGCAGCCGGCCGATCTCCACGAGGTCGATTCCCACGCCCACGATCATGCCGGAATATACCCGCTGCCGCTGCGGCTGGCGACGGCGCCCGTTCCGCGCACCGCCCCTCGCATGCCCGATACAGAGTGCGGGAACCGGCACTTCCGTAGCCG
>JBKGZE010000071.1:0-8765 GCA_046545735.1 Gemmatimonadota bacterium
GGGAGGCGCTCGAGCTGGAGGCCCGCGTCGTCACGGACGCGCCGCCGGACTCGGTGCGGCTGTGGCTGAGCACGGGCGGGCAGGGGTGGTTCCGGCCGCACTGGATGCAGCGGGCGGGCCCGTACCGCTACGCGCTGACCATCCCCGCCGCGGAGGTGCGGCCCGGACCCCACCGCTACATGGTCTCCGTCCACGAGGGCGACGAGGTGACCACCTTCCCGGGCGGGGTCTCCGGCAGCCCGGGCGACTGGGACTTCGGCCAGGGTGAGGCGTGGTCCATCCTGGCCGTGTCTCCAACCACGCCGCTCCCGCTCCTGAAGCCGTCGGAGGACGTGGACCGACTGTCGTTCAGCCGGATCGGCGATGGCTGGCGGCAGGGAATCTTCCGGATCGTCCCGTCCAGCCGGACGGGTGAGCCGGCGTTCCGGCTCGAGCTGCCGGTGAACGTGGACGGCATCACGCCGGAAGACTACCGTGCCTCGCTGGTGGTCAAGGACCGGATCGAGGCCCGCGGCGAGGCCATGTCGAACGCGACGGCGCTGCGGGTGCAGCTCCGGGGCGTGGGCCCGGGCCAGCGCGCGCACGTCACCCTGGTCGAGCGGGATGGCACCGGCTGGAGCGCGCCGGTGGAGGCGGGCCCCGAGTGGGCCGAGGTGGTGATCCCCCTCGCCGCGTTCGAGCCGGAGCGGGCGGCGAACCTGCCGATGGGGTTCCCGGGCCACTGGAACTACTGGCTCGAGCCCCCGGCGGGACGCGGGGGGCCGGGCGACCGGGTCCGGCCCGACGCCATCGAGCGCGTTCAGCTCTCGCTCCGCCGCGCCGACGCCCACGACCCCGACCCCGGCGAATACGGGGTCGAGGTCGAGTCCATCACAGTGATCTTCGAGTCGACCCGATGACGCGCCCGCCTCTTGTCTCCAGGCTGCGAGACGCCATGACCCGGAGCCGCCGCTCCTCCAGGCCCGCCGGCCCGCCAGCGTCCGTGCCGGGGGCGGGCCGCCGCGCGCCAGGAGGGTCGGCCATGCCGATCGCCGTCAGGGTCCTGGCCATCGCCGCGCTCGGCGCGCCCGCGAGCCCCGCCGCCGCCCAGCACGCCCATGTCCCTCGCGACTCGGACGTCTCCTTCGTCTCCGACCCGGCCGGCGGGGTCCGGACGCCAGCGTCCACCGCGGCGCCGGCGCCGCGAGAGGTCGCCGTGCTCCGCGCGGGTTGGCGGTTCGCCGAGGGCGAGCACGCCGGCGCGCACCGCCCCGGCTACGACGACTCCGGCTGGGAGATGGTGTCCGTTCCCCACGACTGGGCCATCGACGGGCCGTTCGTAGAGGACGGCGATGGCAGCACGGCCAAGCTGCCGTGGAAGGGCCAGGGCTGGTACCGCCGCGCCCTCGACGTCCCCGCCTCGCTGGGCGATCGGCGGGTCTACCTGATCTTCGACGGGGTGATGGCCTTCCCCGCCGTCTACGTCAACGGCCAGCTCGCCGGCGGCTGGGACTACGGGTACAACTCGTTCTACCTGGACGTGACCGAGCACCTCCGCCCCGGCGAGCCGAACCTCCTGGCCGTCCACGCCGACACCCGCCCCCACGACAGCCGCTGGTACCCGGGCGCGGGGATCTACCGGAAGGTCCGCATGGTGACGGTCGACCCGGTGCACGTGGACATCTGGGGGACGTACGTCTTCACGCCCATCGTCCAGCCCCACTACGCGGACGTGCGGATCCGGACAGCGGTGCGGAACGCGACGGGCGCGGCCGAGGACGTCGTCGTCGAGCAGGTCATCCTGAATCCGGAGCGTCGCCCCATCGCCCGGGACACGGCGGCCGGGCGGGTGGACGCCGGCGAGCGCCGGCAGCTGGAGGTCACGATCCCGCTCACGGACCCGCGGCGCTGGGACATCGACGACCCGGCGCTCTACACGGCCCGCACCACGATCCGGGCGGACGGCCGGGTCCGGGACGTCTACGAGACGCCCTTCGGCGTGCGGACCATGCGCTTCGACCCGGACCACGGCTTCTGGCTGAACGAGCGGCGGGTCCAGCTCAAGGGGGTGAACCTCCACCACGGGCACGGCCCGCTCGGCGCGACGTTCTATCCCGCGGCCGAGCGGCGGCAGCTGGAGATCATGAAGGCCATGGGCGCCAACGCCATCCGCACCGCCCACAACATCGAGGCGCCCGAGGTGCTGGCGCTGGCCGATTCCATGGGGCTCCTGGTCTTCAACGAGATCTTCGACAAGTACGACGCGAAGGCCGGGATCACCGAGGACACGGACTTCGAGGCGTTCGCCCGGCGCAACGTGCGGAACTGGGTGCTCCGGGACCGGAACCACCCGTCCGTCTTCCTCTGGAGCGTGGGCAACGAGATCGGCGACGTGCAGTGGAACATCGACCGGGGGTTCCAGAAGCTGCACATCATGGTCAATCTGGTGAACCGGTACGACCCGACCCGCCCGGTCACCCTGGCCAACGACAACCTGGAGGCCCCCGTACTCCGGGCGTTCGACTACTACGACGTCCTCTCCTGGAACTACGACCGCCGCTGGCGCCTGGCCCGGCAGATGGAGCCGAACAAGTCGGTCATCATCAGCGAGTCGGCCTCCACGGTGAGCACCCGCGGCTACTACGAGCTGCCGTTGCCGGAGGAGCCCACCGACTTCACCGACGCGCTCCAGGTCAGCTCCTACGACCTGAACGCCCCCTGGTGGGCCGAGATCGCCGACGAGGACTTCATGTGGCAGCAGCAGGAGCCGTATATCGCCGGCGAGTTCGTCTGGACCGGGTTCGACTACCTGGGCGAGCCCACACCCTACGTCGAGTTCATGATGCCGGACCTCGGGCTCGACCCGGACAACGCCTCCCGCAGCTCCTATTTCGGGATCGTCGACCTCGTGGGCATCCCCAAGGACCGCTACTGGCTCTACCGGAGCTACTGGCAGCCCGACGAGACCACCGTCCACATCCTGCCCCACTGGAACTGGCCGGACCGCGTCGGCCAGCCGGTGCCCGTCTTCGTGTACACCAGCGGCGACTGCGCCGAGCTCTTCCTCAACGGCGTGTCCAGGGGCACCGACTGCAAGGACCCGAAGTCGGACGTGGCCATCGAACGGTCCCGGCTCATGTGGCACGATGTGCGCTACGAGCCCGGTGAGCTCAGGGCCGTCGCGTACGAGGAGGGCGCCCGGATCGGTGAGGCGACCGTGCGCACCGCCGGCGAGCCGGCCCGCCTCCGGCTGACCGCCGAGCGCGACACCCTGGCCGCGGATGGCATGGACCTGGCCTACATCCTGGTCGAGGCCCTCGACGCGGACGGTGACCCGGCGCCCCTGGCCGACCACCGGGTCCGCATCGAGGTCGACGGGCCCGTCCACCTGGCCGGCGCGGGGAACGGGAACCCGCAGTCGTTCGAGCCCTTCCAGAACGACGTGGTGGACCTGTTCTTCGGGAAGGCCATGCTGATCGTGCGGGCCGCGGAGGCGAACGGGCGGGACGGTCGGATCGGCGAGGTCGGCCGGCCGGAGCTGACGGAGGGTCGGGCGCGGGTCGCCGTGAGCGCCGAGGGGCTGCGGGGGGACGCGGTCACCCTACGGGTACGCGCGCCCCGCTGAGCGCCGCTGCGGCCGGCGGCCCCGGCCTGCCCCTTCCGCCCGGTTGTTCCCCGGGCGGCCGCGCCCGGATCGTGGCCGGGTGGTCGACGGTGTTCCGGTTGACCGGCGTCGGCCGGGAGGAGTAGACTCCGCCGCGAGGAGCGCAGTCTGAAACCGCCGCAATCGGGAGGAACGCCCGTGGTAGAGCCAGCACTGGAATCGGGGAAGAAGCCGCGCCTCAGCGTTCCGAAGATGTTCAACATGAGCTTCGGCTTCCTCGGGATCCAGTTCGGCTGGGGGCTGCAGCTCGCCAACATGTCGGCGATCTACGAGAAGCTGGGCGCGGCGCCGGAAGAGGTGCCGCTGCTCTGGCTCGCGGCGCCTATGACCGGACTGCTGGTGCAGCCCATCGTGGGGGTGCTGAGCGACCGGACGTGGGGGCGGCTCGGTCGCCGACGCCCCTACTTCCTGGTGGGCGCGATCCTGGCCTCGGCCGCTCTCTTCGTCATGCCGACGTCCACCACGCTGTGGATGGCGGCGAGCCTGCTCTGGATCCTGGACGCCTCCATCAACATCTCCATGGAGCCGTTCCGGGCGTTCGTGGCCGACAAGCTGCCAAACGAGCAGCGGACCACCGGCTTCGTCATCCAGTCGTTCTTCATCGGCATCGGCGCCAGCCTGGCCAACGCGCTCCCGCTGATCCTCCGCCTCCTCGGCGTGACCGGCGAGACGCCCAGCGGGGTGCCGCTCACGGTGAAGTACTCGTTCCAGATCGGCGCGCTGGTCTTCCTCCTGGCGGTGCTGTGGACGGTCGTCACCACCAAGGAGTACCCGCCCGAGGACATGGAGGCGTTCCGGCGCGAGAAGGAGGCGCGGAAAGGCAAGGTCCTCAGCCTGTTCCTGGACATCGGCCGCGCGATCCGCGACATGCCCGCCACCATGCGGCAGCTGGCCGTGGTCCAGACCCTCACGTGGCTCGGCCTCTTCAGCATGTGGCTCTTCTACGTCCCGGCCACGGCGCGCCACGTCTTCGGCGCCACGGACCCCGCGTCCGAGCTCTACACCCGGGGCATCGAGTGGGGCGGGTTCGTGATGGCCTTCTACTCCATCACCTGCTTCGCGATCGCTTTCGCCCTGCCCGCGGTGGCCAGGCGTACGAGTCGAAAGATCACCCACGCCGGCGCCCTCACCATCGGCGGGCTCGGACTCCTGTCCATGTGGGTCATCCACGACCCGTACCTGCTCATCCTCACCATGGTCGGCGTCGGCGTCGCCTGGGCCTCCATCCTGGCCATGCCCTACGCCATCCTCTCCAGCGCGCTCCCGCCCGAGCGCATGGGCGTCTACATGGGGATCTTCAACTTCTTCATCGTCATCCCCGAGATCATCGCCGCCGTCGGCTTCGGACCGTTCATCCGCCTGGTGTTCGGCGCCGGGAACCCGAACTCCCCTCTCTACGTGGTCATGATCGGCGGCGTCTCGCTCCTCCTCGCCGCCCTGGCCGTCGCGTTCGTCTACGACCCTGGCGAAGAGCACGTCTCCGCCGCCGAATCGCTACACCCCACGGAGACGCAGCCTTCCGGCTGAGCCGCCACCGGCGGGCGCGTTCGGGTGACCGGGACGCACGCGTGACGCGTTCGGTCGACCGGGGCGGCAGGGCGGCCCGAGGCGGCGACCGGCGAAAACGCGACCGCCCGGAGGCTCCCCGACGTCGGGTTCGTTCGCCAGGTCGTTGACACAACGACACGCGTCTTCAATGTTCCGTCCACGGCCCTCGTAGCTGCGTGGCCCCCTGTCGGTCGAGGGGGAGGGATCGAGCGGTGAAGCGAGCCTGCACGTGCGCGACGAGGCGCCTCGATGACGGATACAGGAAATGGAACGTCGAAATGTTTTCGGCGTCATGGAGCGCCGCGTGATCCCCTCGCCAAGCCGCGAGGATCGGCGGCGCTCCGTATGCAACCCGCTGGAAGGGGGTAGAAACATATGTCCATCGCTCGTCAGGTAGCGGGCGCGGTCATGGGAGCCCTGCTGATGGCAGGGGCCCTGAGCGCCCAGAGCACGGGAACCGTCGCCGGTCGAGTGCTCGACGCGGCGACGCAGGAGCCGGTCGTGGGAGCGACCGTGACCGTCGCCGACCGCGGCGCGGTGACGAACAGCGCCGGTCGGTTCCTCATCACCGGTGTGCCGGCCGGGACGCACACGATCCGGATCCAGCAGATCGGGTACGCAGAGGGCTCGCGTGAGGTGACGGTGGAGGCCGACGAGACGCTGACGCTGGACTTCTCGCTGTCGTCGCAGGCGATCGGGCTGGGCGAGCTGGTGGTGACGAGCAGCTACGGCCAGCAGGAGGCCCGGGAGCTTACGGGCGTGGTCGATGCGGTCTCGCCGGAGGAGTTCAACGCCGGGATCAACATCAGCCCGGAGCAACTGATCGAGGGCAAGATCGCGGGCGTGCAGGTCTTCGACAGCGGCGAGCCGGGTGGCGGGATCTCGATCCGTATCCGCGGCGGCACGTCCGTGAACGCGAGCAACGAGCCGTTGTTCGTGGTGGACGGCGTTCCGCTGGCGGTGGGAGGCGGCATCTCGGCCGGGCGCAACCCGCTCAATTTCCTGAACGTCAACGACATCGCGAGCATGACGGTGTTGAAGGACGCGTCGGCGACGGCGATCTACGGGTCGCGTGGCGCCAATGGCGTCGTGCTGATCGAGACGTTCACCGGCCGGACCGCCGCGGCGCAGGGCGGTGCCCAGCTGACGTATACCGGGAACGTGTCGTCGTCCCGGGTGGCCGGCGAGCCGCAGATGCTGTCGCGGGACCAGTTCGTCCGGGCGGTGACGGACCACGCCCCCACGGCGCTCGACCTGCTGGGGTCGGCGGACACGGACTGGCGGGACGCGGTGCAGCGGGACGGCGTCGGCCACGAGCACAACGTGGCCCTGTCCGGCGCTACGGAGGACATGAACTACCGGCTGTCGGTGGGCTACCTGGGGCAGGAGGGTGTGCTGCGGGGCAGCGACACCGAGCGCGCCACGGTGGGGATCAACTACGGTCAGAACTTCTTCGACGACCAGGTGCGGATCACGGCCAACGTGAAGGGCGCCACCAGTGAAGACGAGTTCACGCCCGGCATCATCGGCGGGGCGAACATCTTCGCGCCCACCCAGCCGATCTTCGACCCGGACAGCCCGTACGGCGGCTACTTCGAGTGGGGTGTGGAGCAGGCGCCGGTCAACCCGGTGGCGGAGCTTGAGCTGGTCACCGACCGGGGCACCACGCTGCGCAGCCTGGGTGACATCGAGGCCCAGGTGGAGATGCCGTACGTGCGGGGGCTCACCGGGACGGTCCGGCTGGGGTACGACGTGATCCGGACGAACCGGGAGGTGTTCCGCCCGACGTTCCTCTTCAACGAGGCGCGCCAGGATACGCTGGCCGGGTTCACCAGCCACGCGAACAACCGGCAGGAGAGCGTCCTGCTTGACGCGTTCTTCAACTACGAGAGGCGGCTGGAGAACTACGACACGGACGTGGACCTGACGGGCGGCTACTCCTACGAGGACTCGTACAGCGAGTTCCCGTACTTCGAAGCCCAGGGCCTGGAGTTCGACTACCTGGGCACGAGCGGGATCCCCGCTTCCAAGCGCCAGCGGACCACCAACTGGGTCGATGAGAGCCGGCTGGTCTCGTTCTTCGGCCGCGCGAACTTCACGTTCATGGACCGCTACCTGCTCAACGCCAGCCTGCGACGCGACGGCTCGTCGCGGTTCGGGCCCGAGGAGCAGTGGGGGCTCTTCCCCTCGTTCGGTGCGGGCTGGCGGGTCTCGAGCGAGAGCTTCATGGCGGATATCGACGCGATCTCCGACCTGAAGCTGCGCGCCTCCTGGGGCGTGAACGGGAACCAGGCGTTCGACAACTACCAGCAGTTCTCCACCTACAGGCTGGGCGAGGGGACGGCGCAGTACCAGTTCGGCGACGTGTTCGTCCCGACGATCCGGCCCGGCGCGGCGGACCCGGGGATCAAGTGGGAGGAGACCACGTCCTGGAACATCGGGCTGGACTTCGGCGTGCTCGACAACCGCCTGACCGGCTCCCTCGACTACTACAAGAAGGAGACGGAGGACCTGATCTTCCGGGTCCCGGTGGCGGCCGGCACGAACCTGTCGAACTTCGTGACCACGAACATCGGCAGCATGGAGAACGAGGGCTTCGAGGTCGGGCTGGAGGCTCAACTGTTCGAGGACCGGGGCGACGGCTTCCGGTGGACGGCCAACTTCGTGGCGGCCACCAACTCGAACCAGCTGGTCCAGATCAACGAGTTCGGCGGTGGCGAGACGGTCCTGACGGGCGGGATCGCGGGCGGCGTCGGCAACTTCATCCAGATCCTGCGTCCGGGCGAGCCGATCAACTCGTTCTACGTCTACGAGCACATCCGCGGCCCGGACGGTCTGCCCGTCTGGGAGGACCGGAACGAGGACGGCAGCATCAACGAGCAGGACCTGTACGTGGATCAGAACGGGGATGGCATCATCAACGAGGATGACCGGATCCCGTTCAACAGCCCGGACGCCGACTGGACGTTCGGCCATACCTCCAGCATGGGCTACGGCCCGTTCGACCTGCACTTCACGCTGCGGGGCAGCCTGGGCAACTACATTTACAACAACGTGGCCTCGAACTACGGCCACTACCGGGCGCTGCGCTACGTGAACGTCCCGAACAACCTGCACGCGTCGGTGCTGGAGACCGGGTTCGAGCGCGAGCAGTACTTCTCCGACTACTACGTGGAGGACGCGTCCTTCCTGCGGTTGGACAACCTGACGCTGGGCTACACGTTCGAGCCGCCGACGCTGGGCACGGATGTCCGGGTCTTCGGGACGGTCGAGAACCTCTTCACCATGACCGAGTACCGGGGCGTGGACCCGCTGGCCGGGGTGAACGGGATCGACAACAACCTGTACCCGCGCGCGCGGACGTTCATGTTCGGTGCGAACGTGACCTTCTGAGGGCGACCAAGGAAAGCGATAGAATCATGAACAGCATTCGAAAGAAGGCCGTTGTCGCCATGGTCGCTCTCGCGAGCGTCCTCGGCGCGACCGGCTGCACCGATCTGCTGATCGAGCCGAAGAGCACGGTCACAGGCGCGAACATCTTCGACGACGCCGACTCCTACCGGGCGTTCCTGGC
>JBKGZE010000072.1:0-8730 GCA_046545735.1 Gemmatimonadota bacterium
GGCCGGGGTCGAGGATGTCGAGGACCTGAGCCGCGGCCGACCCGGCAGGAACCTCCGGATGGTGGTGCGGAAGCCAGGCGACGCCTGGTGTACTGACGCCGAAGTGTCGTGACATTCGAACGCGGCCGCATCCATCGGTACACTAGTTCTCCGCCTCGCCCGCCAGTGCAGCCTTCATCGCGCGGTAGCCTTCCTCCAGGAAATGGTCCACCGCGTCGAAGTCGAACGTCGAATAGTCCGAGACCTTTGGCCGCACGTGCAGGACCGGCGGTCCCAGCCAGGCGTCCTCCACCACCTGCCGACGCGCGTACGCCATGATGTCCATGACCCGGTGCTGGATGGCCACGATCCCTTTCTCCAGCACGTCGCGGGCATCCTTGACCGCCCCCGCCGAGACATGGACCGCGATCACTCGGTCCGCCCGCCGGTCCGCCGCCCTCGTGATCGGCATCGTGTCCATCACGCCGCCGTCCACCAGGTGCATGCCGTTCACCGCCAGCGGCGGATAGAAGACCGGCAACGCCGACGACGCGTACACCGCATCCACCAGCGGGACATCCGTCCGACCCCCCGCACCGAACCACACCGTCCGCCCGCTCTCCAGGTCCACCGCGTTCACCGACAGCGGGATCACCAGCTCCGACCACTCCACTGTCGGGAGCACTCCCGCGATGTACTTCCGCAGCGCCTCGCCATGGAAGATCGACTGCTGACGGATCCCCATCGGCAGCAGCGCCCACCGGTTGATGTCCACGATGTCCCGCCGGGTCAGCGCCCGCGCCCGCGCCTCCAGGTCCCCCCACGACGAGCCGCCGGCAATGCTCGCGCCCACCAGCGCTCCGATGCTCGTCCCCACGATCTCGGCGACCTCCACTCCCGCCTCACACAGCGCGCGCCACGCGCCCGCGTGCGCCGTTCCCTTCACCCCGCCGCCGCCCAGCACCAGGATCACCCGTTCTTTCTCTGTCATGCGGGCAAAGCTACAATTGGCGGCCCGGTATGGGAAACGGTACAGGCCACGCGCCGCGGCACGCCGGTCGCGTCCATCGGCACCCCTTGCGGGGCGTTGTCGCCGCCGGTATCGTTGAGATTGAGAATCATTATTGGCAGGAACCCCCTCCGGCGTCGCCGGCTGGGGTCAGGCCGGATGGGGGGCGGTGGTGGGAACGACTGCCGGGGGGATGGGTACCGATGCGCGGCGAACGGCGGCGAGGCGAACCAGAGACTGAGTCGAGGACATGGCGATCCTGAAGATCGAGGACCTGCACGGGCGGGTGGCGGGCGGAGACGGAACGGAGATCCTGCGGGGCATGAGCCTGGAGGTCGAGGCGGGCAAGATCCACGCGATCATGGGCCCGAACGGCTCGGGCAAGAGCACGCTGGCGAAGGTATTGGCGGGTCATCCGGCGTACGAGGTGACGGGCGGGAGCGTGACCTTCGATGGTCAGGATCTTCTGGAGCTGGAAGCGGACGAGCGGTCGCGGGCCGGGCTGTTCCTGGCGTTCCAGTACCCGGTGGAGATTCCTGGGGTGTCGGTCGCCAATTTCCTGCGCACGGCGGTGCAGGCGAAGAAGGGTGACGAGGAGGTGGACCTCTTCGAGTTCCAGCAGCAGCTGATGGACAGGATGGCGCTGCTGGAGATGGACACGTCGTTTGCGCAGCGGAGCGTGAACCAGGGGTTCAGCGGCGGCGAGAAGAAGCGCAACGAGATTCTTCAGCTTGCGATGCTGGAGCCGAAGCTGGCGATCATGGACGAGACCGACTCGGGTCTGGACATCGACGCGCTGAAGGTGGTGGCGAAGGGAGTGAACGCGCTGCGCGAGCAGCGGCCGGAGATGGGCTTCCTGCTGATCACGCATTATCAGCGGCTTCTGAACTACATCAAGCCGGACCACGTGCACGTGATGATCGCCGGTCAGATCGCGAAGTCGGGCGGTCCGGAGCTGGCGGAGCAGCTGGAGGCCGAGGGGTACGAGGAGTGGCGCGAGGAGGAGGTTGGGGCCTCGGCCTCGGCCTGACGGCCTCGGCATCGGGGTTCGACCTCGGCCTATGGCCTCGGCCCGCCGGGGGCGGGGTTCGACCTCGGCCTTCCGGCCTCGGGCCGCCGGGGGCGGCGTTCGATTCTCGGCCCTGGGGGGCCTCGAAGCTCGCTGGTGCGAGCGTTCGGGGGGGGTGGAGCGGGATGGGGCGGGCGGAGCCGGTAGCCCCGAACGTCCGCCTCGCGGACTCCGAGGCGCAGCCGAGGATCGAACGCTCGCGGAGCGAGCTCCCGAGGCCGCAGGCCGAGGGATCGAAGTTCGAGGATGCAGGAAGCAGCGAAGGACCAGGACCGAAGAGATGAAGCAGGCAGTACCCACGCAGGTGGAGGGCGCTTAGATGCCACACGATGAGACGGTCGCAAACCTCGGTCTCGAGGAGTACAAGTATGATTTCAAGACGGAGGACCGGGCGGTCTTCCGTGCGGAGCCGGGGCTGAGCGAGGATGTGGTCCGACAGATTTCGGCGAACAAGGGTGAGCCGGAGTGGATGCTGGATTTCCGGCTGAAGTCGCTGGAGGTCTACAAGCGGAAGCCGATGCCGACGTGGGGCGCGGACCTGTCGAACCTGGAGCAGGTGCTGGACAGCATCTACTACTACGTCCGGCCGCAGGAGAAGATGGAGCGGTCGTGGGACGACGTGCCGGAGAACATCAAGAAGACGTTCGAGCGGCTCGGAATCCCGGAGGCGGAGCAGAAGGTGCTGGCCGGTGTTGGTGCGCAGTACGAATCGGAGATGGTGTACCACTCGCTGAAGAAGGAGTGGGAGGAGAAGGGGATCGTCTTCGAGTCCATCGAGGACGGGCTGCGGCTGTATCCTGAGCTTTTCAGAGAGCATTTCTCGACGGTGGTCCCGCCGGCGGACAACAAGTTCGCGGCGCTGAACTCGGCGGTCTGGTCGGGCGGCTCGTTCGTGTACATCCCGAAGGGGGTGAAGATCGACACGCCGCTGCAGGCCTATTTCCGTGTGAACCAGGAGCGGATGGGCCAGTTCGAGCGGACGCTGATCATCGTGGAGGAGGGCGCGGACGCCCAGTACATCGAGGGGTGTACGGCGCCGGTCTACAGCACCGAGTCGTTCCACAGTGGCGTGATCGAGATCTTGGTGAAGGACAACGCCCGGTTCCGCTACGTCACGATCCAGAACTGGTCGAACAACATGTACAACCTGGTCACCCAGCGGGCGCTGGTGGGCCGGCACGGTCACATGGAATGGATCGACGGGAACCTGGGCTCGAAGGCCACGATGAAGTACCCGTCGTGCTACCTGACGGGGGAGGGGGCGCACGGCTCGATCCTGAGCATCGCGTACGCCGGCGACGGGCAGCACCAGGACACGGGCGGCAAGGTGGTCCACGCGGCGCCGAACACGAGCTCGCAGATCATCTCGAAGTCGATCAGCGTGGGGACCGGCCGGTCGACGTACCGGGGGCTGGCGAAGGTGTACGAGGGTGCGGACCACGCGAAGAGCAACGTGGAATGCGACGCGCTCCTGTTGAACGAGACGAGCCGGACCGACACTTTCCCGTACATCGAAATCGAGGAGAACACGGCGAGCATCGGCCACGAGGCCAGCGTCTCGAAGATCGGGGAGGAGCAGCTGTTCTACCTGATGAGTCGCGGTCTGGCCGAAGAGGAGGCGGCGGCGCTGATCGTGCGGGGCTTCATCGAGCCGATCAGCAAGGAGCTGCCGCTGGAGTACGCCGTGGAGCTGAACCGACTGATCGAGCTGGAAATGGAGGGCTCCGTTGGCTGAGGCGGCTATTGCGATGGCCCCGACCGAACCCCAGGGCCTCATGACTATCAAGAGAGAGGACGCGCTCGCCGGCTCGGCCGGCCAGCCCGACTGGCTGCGCTCGCGGCGGCAGGAGGCGTGGGAGGCGTTCGAGCGGCTCCCGCTGCCCACCCGCAAGCTGGAGGAGTGGCGCTACACGGACGTGGCGCAGCTGAGCCTGGATGCCGTCCGGCTGGCGGGCCCGGGCCCGACCGGTGACGTCCCGGCGGAGGCACGCGCGCTCCTGGAGGGCAAGGACGCGGCGGCCACGGTCCTCGTGGTGGGCCGGGACGTGGTCGAGGTCGAGGTCGACCCCGGGGCGGCCGGGCAGGGCGTGGTCGTCATGGACCTCGCCTCCGCGGCCGCGGAGTACCCGGAGCTGGTGCGTGAGCACCTGGGCACCGCGGTGGCCATGGACCAGGACAAGCTGGCGGCGCTGAACGGCGCCGCATGGTCGGCGGGCGTCTTCGTGCACGTGCCGGCGCACGTCCGGCTGGAGAAGCCGATCCGGGTGGCCCGCTGGCTCCCGGAGAGCGGCGTGGCCGTGTTCCCCCGGACCCTGATTGTGGCGAGCCGACACAGCCATGTGTCGTACGTGGACGAGTTCGCCTCCCCGGACTTCGACGAGCCCACGGCCTCGCTGGGCGCGGTGGAGGTGATCGCCGCCGAGGGGGCCGACGTGCAGTACGTGGCCATGCAGCAGTGGGGCGAGGGCGTCCGGCACCTGTCGATCCAGCGGACGCTGGCGCAGCGGGACGCCAACCTGGACACGCTGGTGGTCAACCTCGGCGCCACGGTGGCCCGCGTGGACCTGAACGCGCGGCTCGAGGGGCCCGGCGCGCGCAGCGACATGCTGGGGCTGTACTTCGCCCGCGGTGACCAGCACTTCGACCACGTCACGCGCCAGGACCACGTGAGCGCGCAGGCCAATAGCGACCTGCTCTACAAGGGGGCGCTCTATGACCGGTCGAAAACCGTGTTCCGGGGCGTGATCCGGGTGTTCCCCGGCGCGCAGCAGACGGACGCCTACCAGACCAACCGCAACCTGCTGCTGAGCAAGGACGCGGAGACGGTGTCGCTGCCGAACCTGGAGATCGAGGCCGACGACGTGAAGTGCTCGCACGGCGCCACCGTGGGTCAGCTCGACGAGGAGGAGCTGTTCTACCTGCAGAGCCGCGGGCTGGACCAGCGGGCGGCCGAGCGTCTGGTCATTTTCGGCTTTTTCGGCGAGGTTCTGGACCGGCTCCCGCTCCCGGGTGTGGTGGAGGAGCTGAAACGGGCGATCGAGGCGAAGATCCGCTGATGGCGTACGTACAGGTTGCCACTGTCGGCGAGCTGCCCGAGCGGGGCCTCCTGGGCGTGGAGGCGGAGGGTCAGAAGATCGTGCTGGTGGCCACCGGCGGTGGCGCGTACTACGCGCTGAGGGACCGGTGCTCGCACGCGGACTTCCCCCTCTCCGATGGCGCGCTCCTCGACGACGACCGTCTCGAGTGTCAGTATCACGGGGCCAAGTTCGACGTACAGACGGGTCGCGCCGTGGCGCTGCCGGCAATCCGGCCGGTGAAGGCGTACGACGTGAAGGTGGAGGGCGACGCGATCCTGGTGGATCTGGGGTGAGATGAGCAAGGTGCAGCACGGGCATGAGGGCGGGGCCACGGCCGCGGCGGAAGCCGGGGGGCGTGGCCCCGTCCCGTTCGAGCCTGAGGCGGTCCGGGACCGGTTCCCGATCCTGGCCGGGGAGGGCGAGCGGGTCGTGTATCTGGACAGCGCGGCTACGGCGCAGCGGCCGGACGTCGTCATCGACGCGGTGTCGGACTTCTACCGGACCGACAACGCCAACGTCCACCGCGGGATTTACGACCTGTCGCGGCGTGCCACGGAGCGGTTCGAGAACGCCCGGACCACTCTCGCCCGGTTCCTGAACGCGCCCTCCGTCGACGAGGTCGTCTGGACCCGGGGCACCACGGAGTCCATCAACCTGGTGGCCCAGACCTGGGGGCTGGAGAACATCGGGGAGGGCGACGAGATCCTCCTCACCCGCCTGGACCACCATTCCAACATCGTGCCCTGGCAGATCCTGGCCGGGCGCACCGGCGCCGTCATCCGGTACGTCGACATCGACGAGGATGGGCGGCTCCGGCTGGACGAGTTCGAGGCGCTGCTGAGCGAGCGGACGAAGCTCGTTGGGATGAACCACGTCTCCAACGCGCTGGGGACGGTGAACCCGGTCGCCGAGCTGGCGGCGCGCGCCCGGGCCGCCGGCGCCCGGGTGCTGGTGGACGGGGCGCAGGCCGCCCCGCACGTGCCGGTGGACGTGCAGGCCCTCGGCTGTGACTTCTACGCCCTCTCCGGCCACAAGATGGGCGGCCCCATGGGGATCGGCGCGCTCTGGGCCTCGAAGGCGCTGCTCGAGACCATGCCCCCGTACCAGGGCGGGGGCGAGATGATCGACTTCGTCCACGACGACCACTCGACCTGGGCCCCGGTGCCACACAAGTTCGAGGCGGGGACGCCGAACGTGGCCGGCGCCGTGGGCATGGCCGCCGCGGCCGATTTCATCCGGGAGCTGGGCACGGACGCGATCCAGGCCCACGAGCGTATGCTCGTCGAGCACGGCCTCGCCCGCCTGGGCGAAGTGGACGGGCTGCGCGTATTCGGCCCGCCCACCCCCGAGGACCGGGTGGCGGTCTTCTCGCTGGCGCTGGAAGGCGTGCACCCCCACGACGTGGCCACCATCCTGGACGCGGAGGGGATCGCCGTGCGTGCGGGCCATCACTGCACCCAGCCGCTGATGCGACGCCTGCGGGTCCCGGCCACCACCCGGGCGTCCTGCTGGGTCTACAACACCGCCGGGGATCTCGACCGCCTCGCCGACGCGCTGGTCCGGGCCCGTGAGATCTTCGCCTGAGGCCTGTCGGGCGCCCGGCCCCGCAACGTCCGTCCGGGCGACCCGGCTCGCCCGACGGTCCCTATCCGATCCTGAGCCACGAATCCCGTGATCGACCGCTCCACACCCGCCCTCGGCGACCTCTTCCAGGACATCATCCTGGAGCACTACAAGCGCCCCCGGAACAAGGGCGCGCTCCAGGACGCCACGGTGGACGTCACCATGAACAATCCCACCTGCGGGGACGCCGTCCACCTCTACTTGAAGGTCGAGGACGGAGTGGTCCGGGACGTGGCGTTCGAGGGCGAGGGGTGCTCCATCTCGCAGTCGTCGATCTCCATGATGACGCAGATCCTGAAGGATCGGCCGGTGAGCGAGGGGCTCGAGCTGGCCGAGCGCTTCAAGGCGATGATGCACGGCGACGAAGAGGCCGCGAAGGACGCCCAGCTCAAGGACGCCCGCGCCCTCGCCGGCGTCAGCAGGTTCCCGACCCGCGTCAAGTGCGCGCTCCTCGGCTGGAACGCGTTCGAGGAAGCGGCGGGGGCGGCTCGGAGCGGTAAGGGGTAGCTCGCGGCTGTGGCCGCCGCGTTTTCAGAACTCGTCCAGCAACCAGAACCGCTCCCGGGTGGCGAACGCGCGGTCGGCGAACGCCCGGTCGCCGTCGACCGTGGCGCGGCCGAGCGTCTCCGCCTCGCTGGCGCTGAGCTCGCCGGCGTAGATGCGGGCCAGGGTCGGCGGGTCGGTGGCGATGCGGACGCGCGGGCCGGCGGCCGCGTCCGCTCTCCGCGCCACCTCGGCGGCCCGTCCGTCGATCCGCACGGTCCACGGGCCGTCGTTCTCCGGACGCTGGGCGTCTTCCACGGTGAGCTGGATGGTCCCGGCCGTGCCGTCCTCGTCCGCATCGAACCAGCGGCGTCCCAGAAGCGCCCGTTCCACGTCGATGATGCGGAGCATGGGTCCGCGCACGATCCGGGCGGTGGGGAAGTAGAGCGAGCGGGCGGCGCGGTGCCGGGGCGGTCGTGGATCCCGGAGCCGGTCGCCGAACCGTTCGCCCGGTCGCGCGAAGTGGCGGGCGTGGGGCCACTGGTCGCTCTGCGCGGCGATGTGGCCGAGGAGCCCGCGGTAGGCTCGCTCGTCCTCGGCGACCAGCTCCCGCACCTCCAGCACCTGCTCGTCCCGCGCGGCCCGGGTCGCGTAGCGGAGGAGTGCGTAGCCGGAGACCCGATCCTGGCCGTACACCACGGCCCGGAGCTTCGGGTCCGCGCTGGCGGTCCAGGCGGCGTCCGCGTCCACGGGGCGGACACCCAGGTCCTCCCCGGTCAGCCGATAGGCCCAGACCTGCCGGTCGCGGGTGATCGGTCCGTTGGAGCGGGAGGCCACGCGGGCGTAGCAGGCCGCGATCCGCTCCGCGTCCCGCTCGAGCACCGCCTCGCGCACGTCCCGGGCTTCCTCGTACCGCTGTAGCGACCCGGTGTGGAAGCGGTAATCCAGGAGTCCCCCCACCAGGCCCCAGCCGAGGCGCTCGTAATACTCGGGCCGGAACGGGTAGAGCGTGCTGACGGCATCCCCGCGAGCGGCGGCGGTCCGGATCGCTTCCACGCACAGCCGGGCGCCCAGACCGCGCCGGCGCCGGGAGGGGGCCACCGCCACGGCGGCGAGCCCCATCATCGGCAGGGCGGCGCCGGCGATATGCTGCTCCATCCGGTACACCTTGCACGCGGCCGCCACGCCAGCACCGTCCGTCCCCACCAGGACGGTGTCGAGACCTCCGTACCGGCCGCCGGTCTCCAGCATGCGCATCCGGTCGCCCACCGTCCGTTTCCCTGGGAAGGCGTCACACCAAAGCTCCGCGACCCCGCGGCTGTCACCCGGGCGTGCGCGCCGGATCTCGATGCGGTCGCGCCAGGCTTCAACGGACGGCGGCTTGGTCTCCATGGCACCCCGGGTCGTAGGTGGGTGAGCGGGCGGATACGGGAAGAAGGGTAGGAGCGGGCCCGTCGGCCGGTCAACCACCGCTCGCTCGCGGGTCCGCT
>JBKGZE010000073.1:0-8725 GCA_046545735.1 Gemmatimonadota bacterium
GGGATTATCGTCGCGCCCACGCCGACCACGGTCCGTTCAGGAGCCGCGACGGCGCGCTGGTTCTGGTGGTGTGGGAGGGTTGAGACGGGACGGGTGAGGCCCGGATGAGACGGGGGCGGTCCCGGCCGGGCTGGCCGGGCCGCCCACGCCGCGGCTCCTCGCCGAGGTCAATCCTCGTCCTCCTCCCGCTCCTTCTTCTCCTCGCCCTTCTTCACGTGCTTCCGGGCGCGCTCGAGCTCGTCGGCGCGGTCGGCCTCGGACTGACTTCGCGTGCTCTCCATCGCCTCGTTCGGCGTGTCGGAGGTGGCCTGGTTGGCCGGCAGCTCGTCGGGGTTCTCCCTCCGGGCCTGTTCCTCCGTCTTCCTGCGGAACTTGTAATCGGTGGCCCCGGCCTCGTCCTGGTCGAGGTTGTGCTGGTCCGGTCTCTTCGTCATAGCGCCCTCCCGGCGTTAGAACTTCTTATCGTGCAACCACTTACTGATTCATGTTTCGTGCCGCCGGGCGCCGGGAACCGGTCTGGCCCGGGCCCGGTGTCGGACCGGAGGCGGAGCTGGGGACCACCGGCAACGGCAGAGGATTTCTGCGCGGATCTTGCGCGGGATGAGAGACCGGGTAGACGGACCGCGGACAGGATCGGAAGGATCGTGGGACTGAAAACGACGAAACGGGGGCGAGCGGGAGTGGTACTGGCACTGAGCGGCCTCGCGATGGGGTGCACGCGAACGCCGGCCACGCTGATCGAGCTGCCGCAGGAGGAAAGCTGTCGCCGAACGGTGGTGGTGGGTCCGCCCGCGGAGGCGCTGGAGGCGCTGGAGTCCGATTCCCTCCGGCAGCGGGCCTCGGCCGAGTTGGCCGTGGAGTGGCGGCTGCCCCCGGACAGCGTGGATCTGGCGGAGCTGAACGCGTGGTGCGCGGCGGTGGGTCCGGCCGTGGTCGGCGGCTGGGGCGACACGGCGAGCACGCAGTCGGCGCGTCCGGTGCTGGATACGCTCTGGCTCGTGAGCTGGAACATGCGGGTGGGCGCGGGCGACCTGCGGGCACTGGTGGCCGACCTGCGAGAGGGGCGCCTCACGCGAGGCGCCCCTGCAGAGCACTTCGTCGTGGTACTGCAGGAGGCCTATCGGGGCGGCGAGTATGTCCCCGAGCACCAGCCCGGCGCGCCGGCCGGCTCCGGCATCCACGGCGGTCCGCCGGAGGGCGCACGGGAGGACATCGTCGCGCTGGCCGAGCGGCTGGGGCTCTGGCTCGTCTACGTTCCCAGCATGCGCAACGGGGAGGTGGAGGACCGGGGCAACGCCATCCTGTCGACGCTGCCGCTGTCGAACCCGGTGGCGGTCGCGCTCCCGGTGGCTCGCCAGCGTCGGGTCGCCGTGGTGACGGACGTGTTCGGTCGCACGGGCGCGGGGCGCGACTGGGCCCTCCAGGTCGCGAGTGTGCACCTGGAGAGCAGCCCGGTGGGGTGGACGAGCGATGAAGAGCAGCGGCTGGAGCAGGCCGACGCCCTCCTGGAGCTCCTGCCGGAGGCGGACGCTGCGATCGCGGCCGGCGACTACAACACCAAGACGCGGGGCCGCGAGGAGGCGCTGGTGCCCATGATGGAAGCCGCCTACCCGGACACGCCGCCGTTCCCCGAGGAGCCGACGTACCGGCGGGCGTTCGGGCTCTACCGGGCGTACCTGGACTACATCTTCTTCCGTCTCCCCGGGCGGGCGGCGGGCGATTACCGGCGAGTGCCCCGCATCTACAACTCCGACCACTACCCCTTGGTCGGGTGGGTGGCGTGGGAGTGATCGATCAGAACGCGGGCCCGACGGCCAGGTAGAGCGCCGGTCGGGAGCCGCCCTGAACCGGCTGACCGAACCCGATCCGGACCACCGAGGGCACCTGGTGCATCACGCCGAGCTCGAAGGTGAGCTCCGTGCCGACGGAGGCCAGGACGGCTGATGGCGCAGCGCAGACATGGGGGCTATCCTCCCGCTCCGCCGCGGTGCACCAGGCGTCGCCGAGGTCGGCGAACACCGTGCCTGACACGGCGGTGAGGGAGAAGCCGAGGATGTTGCCGGGCGCGGCGACGATGTGGATGGGGAACCGCCACTCCGCCGAGGCCGCCCACGCGCGGGTTCCCCAGCGAGCGCCGCTCTCGAAGCCGCGAACGGGGAACCATGAACCGGCGGCGACCCCGTCGCTCGCCAGCGCGAGCGACCCACCGGGCACCCCACCTACGCCCCGCGCGATGGCGGCCTGGCCGTCGCGCACCACACCGGCCATGCGACCCGCCAGGACGTGGTTCGTGTGCCCCCAACCGGCGAAGGCGAAATAGCCGGCGAGCCGGGCGGCGAACTCGTCGTACGCGTGGATCCCGTCGGAGGTGTTCCACCACCGACCGAGCCCGAGCGAAGCGCTGACGCCGTCTTCCGCGCTGATGGAGAACGGGTGATAGCGGGCGGTCGAGTAGCCGGGGTTGAGGAAGAATCCGGCGGTGGTGGGCAGCTCGCGCAGGGTCCAGCCCTCTTCCGCCAGCTCGGCCCTGGAGAGGGTGCGACCGTGGTGGCCGCGGTCCTCGACTTCGAGCCCCACGCCGAGCCAGCCGGTGCTGCGCCACCCCGGACGCCAGAGGGTGGCGGCCATCCGGACCACGTCCGTGCGCCGGTAGATCGACTCGCTGCCGTCGGTCACCTCCAGCGACGTCACCCGGTCCCAGTCGCGGCTGACCGAAGCGTGGACCGTGGGATTGCCGAGCCCCTCGTAGGTCCACGCGCCCCGCCCCTGGAACCATCCCGTCCCCAGGTCGACGCCGGCGCTCATCCCCCATGCATGGCGCGACAGGACATCCCGACCACCCGTGGTCAGACCCGCGAACGCCACCTCGCCCTCGGACGCGACCTCGAGCTCCGGCAGCCAGTAGTACGGCCGGAGCGTCGGCCAGGGCGAGTACCACGACGGCGAGCCCGCCGACCCCGCGACGATGGTATCCGCCGCGCCGGTAGTATCCGCCCCGCCGCGGGGACCCGCCGGTCCGGTGGTATCCGCCAGTCCGTCCTCGTGCGAGCCGTCCCGGCCCGCCCCCGGGTCGGCGCTGGTTTCCACCTCTTCGGCGCGGGGTGGCAGCAACCCGTCCCCGTAGGCGAGGGTGCTCTCGGGGGCCGGCGCCCACGAAGCCGGCTCGAACGGCAGTCGCTCGAGCCCCCAGCCGTCGTGGTGGTAGACGGTGAGGTAGAGGGTCTCGCCGTCCGGAGCGACCTCCGGCTCGAACGCGCCCGTGGGGACACGCGTGACCTGGCGCACCTCCTCGCCCCCTTGGCCGACCGCGGCCGCCATGATGTTCGGCACTCCCGTCCGATCGGAGGACCAGAGGAGCCAGCGGCCGTCGGGGGACCAGGCGGGCGAGAGGTCGAGCGCGTCGTCGTCGGTGACGGGCGTCAGCGCGCCCGTGAGCGGGTCGATCACGACGACGTCGACGCGACCGCCGGCGTAGCGCGCGGCGGCGAGCCGGTCCCCGGCCGGGCTCCAGCGCGGTCCTTCGAAGGCGTCGCCGGGCGCCGCCTCCGCGACGACGCGGGTGCGGCCCGTCGCCAGGTCGTGGACCACCAGCCGCGTCCCGCCCCGATGGCTCTGCACGGCGGCCACCCGGCGACCGTCGGGCGCCACGTCCGGCTGCGCCAGGCGGAGCCCTCGGGTGAGGCGACGCTCCCGCCCGTCGAGACCGACGCGCCACAGGTCGCTCCACGCGCGGTAGCGGTCCCGCATCTCCAGCTGCGCGACCAGGACGCCGGAGCCGTCCGGGAGCCAGGCGGCGGGCCCGAGGAAGGGGCCGAACTGGTTCCGGCGGGCGAGCGCGCTCATCTGGCCCGTCGAAAGGTCGAGGATCCGGGTGGCCGGGTCGGAGCGGTAGTCGTGGACGCCGAGCGCCAGGCGGCGGCCGTCGGGCGAGACGCGAGGCGCGGAAGCGATGGGACCTGCCCGGGCCACGGGCTCGGTCGGGGTGACCCCTGCCTCGCGCAGCCGCGCGACTGCGGCGGTCGCGGACTCGGTCGCCTGGGCGCGCCAGGCCCGGTAAATGGCGTCGAAGGGGCGGCCCAGGGCGTCGCGGGCCACATGGTCGAAGAAGAGGAACGTCGGCAGGAACGAGCCGCCGGTGGCCTCGATGAGCGCGCGGTGCGCGTCCGCCCCGTACTCGCGCTCGACGAAGTCCATGAGGTGGCTGCCGAACGCGTAGCTCCGGTACGCCCCCGGCCAGCCGGGATGGGGCACGCTGACCTCGTCGAGGTCCGGGATGGACGCTTCGAGGGCGGCGGTCCGGACCACCATGTCGAAGAAGCTGCCGCGAACCCTGCCGGCGCCGGTGAGCACCGACTCGTAGTGCGTCGCCAGCCCCTCGGTGTTCCAGGTCGGCGACCCGGCGACGGGGAACACGGGCCAGAGGAGCGGCACCCGCCCAAGCACCGCCCGGACCAGCTCGCCCACGCGGCCACTTTCCTCGAAGTGGAAGATGTGCACGAGCTCGTGCACCACCACCAGCTCGATCCACTCCCGGCTGTACGCGAGCTGTGGCGCCGTGGGCGGGCGAGCGAACACCACGATCCGGGGCGACGGGCGCGCGCTCGCGTACCCGTTCGTGTAATCGACGTGATCGGTCACGACCAGGTCGATCGTGGTCGCCGGCGGTCGCGTCAGCTCACGCGTCAGAACCGCGTGCGCCCGCTCCGCCACCTCCGCCGCCCGTTGGGCCACCGGCGCCAGCTCCGGCGTGTACGTGACCCGGAAGTGGGGGGTCCGCAGCGTCAGCCAGTCGTCGTCCGGCGGCGGCGCCGACTGGCCTGCCAGAGGGCCGGACGCGGCGCCCACCGCCGCGGCCAACGTGACCAGGAGCATCAGCGCCGGTGCGGTCGATGTCGTCGGCCTCGACTTCCAGAGGCGGCGGGCAGGCTGGCGGGGCGACCGGGGCATCGAGGACCGTGAATCGGGCAATCGAGAATCGACGACCGGCGGCGTTCGTCGGCGCGAATCTATGCGGGGTTCGCTTCGTTCACGGTAAATCTACACCGAAGCGGGGGCAATGGCGGCATGGCCCGGCCGTCAGTCCTGCCGCGCGATATCTCGCAGCCACCGCTCCAAACCGCGGACGTGCGCCTCGGCGATCCGACGCTGCCCGTCCTCCGTGCGGAGGAAGGCTTCCTGACGCGGGATCATCATGAAGGCGCTCTCCGTCAGGATCGCGGGGGCCCAGGTGAAGCGGGGCTGGTGCAGGTCGGCCCGGCCGACGCCCAGGTCGCGTAGCCCCATTTCCTCGAGCAGCGCCCGGTGCACCGCCCGGGCCAGGCCGGCGGCGCGCGCGTGGGTGTAGTAGACGCTGGTGCCGTTGTTCTCCCACGGATTCACGCCATCGGGGAACGCGTTGTTGTGGACGCTGATCCAGAGGTCCACCCCGCGGGCCCGGGCGAGGGCCGTCCGCTCCACGAGCGTCAGCGTCGTGTCGGCCGTGCGCGTCATGACCACCGTGGCGCCGCGCCGTTCCAGGAGCTCCGCCATCGCGCGGGCGATCCCCAGGTTCGCGTCGGCTTCCGTGAGGCCCGTGGGGCCCATGGTCGCCCGGTCGGCCCCGCCGTGGCCGGCATCGACGCCCACGGTCAGCCCCCGCAGGGGCTCGCGGGGATGGATCGGCGGAGGCCTCCTCACGCGCAGCACGAGGTCGTCGCCGTCCCAGAACGCCTCGTAGCCCCAGGGCAGGCCGCCGAGGTGGAGGTCGAGACGGAAGAGCCGGTCGGCCGGCTGGCGCCACTCGGCGCGCTCGATGTACGGGTCCGTCCGGCCGTGCTGCAGGAAGTTGACCCGACTGGTGGCGCCGTAGATGAGCAGAGAAAACGAGCGCTCGTTTTCTTCGACCGCGTAGGGCAGGCGACGGTCCAGCGCCACGTGCACATCGATCCATTCCGGCTGCGGGTCCAGCCGCACCGTCGACACCCGCGACGCCGGCGGCGACGTCCCGGCGGCGCGGAGTCGGGTGTCGCCCGCGGGGGTCCACGCCGACAGCTCGTCGGTGAGCCGGACCCTGTAGATGCCGTCCCGCTCGCCGGTCAGCTCCAGCTCCACGCCGTTGCGCCAGGTATAGTGGTAGGGTCCGCCGCCGGGCCCCGGTCGCGCGATGACGTGGTCGTCGCCGTTGCGTGCGGGCGGGGCCGGATCCCAGCCCACGCCCACCCGGGGGCGGTCCGGGTCGGCGAGCACGAGGTTGAGGGGCAGCGGGCGGACCGCGGTGTCGCCCGCGGCGACCAGGGCCAGCACGGCTCCGGTGGCGCCTGGAGCGCTCTGCGAGAGCCGGTGCATCCGGGCTTCGCGGGGCAGCGGGCGGGCCTCGCCGGTGAGCGTGGGCCACGCCGTCGTCGTGTCGGCGCTGGTGACGCGCCGGGCCGTGAAGAAGCCCCGGTAGGTGGAGAAGGCGGGCAGGGCGGAATCGGCCGGCTCGGCCGGGGCGGACGGGCTGACCTCGAAGTCGGTGGCGCCGCGGCGCGCCACGCGTTCCTCCTCGTGCAGGGCCACGCGGGTGCCGTCGGCGAACGCGAGCCACGCCTCGCCGCCGGTCGTGCCCCGGAAGGCCACCTCGATGCGCTCCCCCGGGAGCGCGACCCGGGCGCCGGCGGGCGTCACGGAGCCTGCTATGATCTGTGCGGTGTCCGCGGCGGGCGGGGCCGGGTCGGGGAGCCGGATGGGGACCCGGAGCGTCTCCGTCCGGCCGTCGAGGGTGGCGCGGAGCCGGTACGCCGAGTCCGGCACCGGGAGGAAGGCCAGGAAGCCGCCGTTCGGCCAGACCTCCACCTCCTCGCCGTCGATCCAGAGCCGGGCGTCGCCGTTCCCGGTGGAGCCGAAGATGAAGTTTCGCCCGCGGGTGGCGATGTAGGCCGAGTCCCGGGGATAGCTGACGCGGAGCTCCAGCGGCCCATGGACGGACGGGACGGGCGGGAGCTCGGGCTCGGCGGGGCGCGCCGTGCCCGGGGGCGCCGTGCCCGGGGGCGGCGGCGGGGCGGCGGGAGGGGCGGTAGCGCAGGCGGCAGCCGTGACGGCCAGCAGGACCGCGGCCGCGCGATGGTGGATGCGCATGCTCATGTCGGGTGCGTGTGGGGCTCGGGTGCGGGGGGCGCGATCTGTGGCGGGCCCAGGTGCCGGAGCCAGAGGAATCCGGCCACGGCCACGGCCAGGTTGACGCCCATGACGCCGTAGCGCAGGAGGAGGAACCCGCCGATGCCGAACATGAGGCCGAACAGGATCATGAGCCCGGCCAGGATGCGCTGGATGTCCCGGGCCATGTCCTGCGCCGGCTGGATCCCCGTGCGGGCCCGCTGCCGCTTCCAGCCGGGGCCACCGGGCCGGACGCGGGTGTAGAAGTCGTCGAGCACCTCGTCGTCCTCGGGCCGGGTGAAGACCATGATCGGGATCCAGACGGCCATGGTGATGCCGGCGGTGACCATGAGGCGGAGCCCGAAGTCGTCGATCTGAAGGCTGTAGATCGGGTTGTCGAGCGAGGTCAGCGCGCCGACGATGAAGCCGCCCATCATGGCGGCGAGCTCTGCCCAGGCGTTGATCCGCCACCAGTACCAGCGCAGGATCAGGACGAGCCCGGGGCCGGTGCCCATGGCCAGGATCAGGCGGTAGACGGTGGCGACGGACTCGGCATAGAAGGCGGCGGCGGCGCCGAGGATCGTGACGAGGACGGACGCGAACCGGGCGAACCAGACCAGTTCGTTCTGGCTCGCGTGGGGCCGGGCGAAGCGGGCGTAGAGGTCGTTGGTAATGTAGCTGGCGCTCCAGTTGATGAGGGTGGAGACGGTGGACATGAACGCGGCCACCAGCGAGGCGACGACGATCCCGAGCACGCCGGACGGGAGGAAGTCGAGCATGAGCTTGGGGTAGCCCAGCTCCCGGTCGCACCCCGGGTTGTCCGCCGCCGCCTGGCCCAGCGCCGCGCACTCGTCGGGGCTCAGCGTCGGGTAGACCACCAGCGCAACGACGGCCACCACCACCCACGGCCAGGTACGGACCACGTAGTTCATGAGGTTGAAGAACCAGGCCGCCTTCTCGGCATCGTGCTCGTTCCGGACGCTGGAGAGCCGCTGGATGAACTCGCCGCCGCCGTCGCTGCGGCGGAACGCCCACCAGAGGATGGCCACGTAGCTGAAGAAGGTGAGGAAGCTGATCCCGGCCGTCTTCGACCACCCGATCAGGGTGGCACCGCCGAACTCGAGGGGCGTGAAGCTGAGCACGTCGAAGTCGGTCAGCCGCTGCGCGCCCGTGACCATCTCCTCGAGCCCACCCACGTGGTCGACGGCCACCCACGCCACCACGATGGCGCCGAAGAGGCCGAGGAAGAACTGGAAGAAATCGGTGGCGACCACGCCCCAGAGCCCGGACACGCCGGCGTAGAGCAGCACGAAGACGCTCACCGCCACCACGCTCCACAGCTTGGTGTCGAAGGTGTAGCCGAGGACCGACATGCGGTCGGGGTCGAGTCCGAGGCTCTCGAAGAGGCCCAGCGCCACCACCACCTTCACCATGGCCAGCATGGCGTAGCCGATCCCGATGGAACCGATCACGACGGCGAAGAGGAAGCCCTTGGCCATGCGCAGGGTGGCCGCCGGCCTGCCGCCATAGCGGAGCTCGGTCAGCTCGTTGTCGGTCACGATCTCGGCCCGACGCCAGAGGCGCGCGAAGACGTAGATCAGGATCACGTGGG
>JBKGZE010000074.1:0-8717 GCA_046545735.1 Gemmatimonadota bacterium
GGAGAAGGTAAGGCCCGAGCCAGTCCCGTCCACCCTCGGCGACTGTCAGCAGGAACTGTTGGTGGTTGCCGTACTGCGGCCAAACAGCGGTCCATCCCGCTCGGCGGCATCCTGTCCCGTGCGACCATTCATCGGCCCCAATCCTGGGGCCATCCTCGCCTCCTGATGGGTATCGCCAGTTCCTCGTGCACCAGGGTGAAGAATGAGGGCCTGGGCGGTGCCTAGTTGCCGATTTCGTCGTCGCGGACGTGAACGGAGGCGGAATGGAGAAAGACGAGCAAGCCTCCGAAAGCGTGGCCACGGCGTTCAGGACCGGTTGCCCGAGGTGCGGTCATGCCAGCGTGATCAGGTGGGGCCGGTTCTCCGGTCGACAGCGGTACCGCTGTCGCGCATGTCGAGGCACCTTCAGCACCTTCACCGGAACGCCTCTTCATTACCTCAAGCGCATCGACCGCTGGGAGAGCTTCCGGGCGGCGATGGAGCGCTCGCTTGCCATCCGACCGACCGCAATTCTGCTCGGGGTCGACAAGGACACGGTCTTCCGCTGGCGGCACCGGATCCTGGTTGCGTTCGAATCCCCGGACAGGCCTCCACTCCGGCAGGACGTGTTTGTGGACTGCCCGGCTTTCCGTTTCTGTGGAAAGGGGCAGTCGGGCACGATCTCGTCGGCGGGTACATTCGAGATTCCCACACCCGGAAACGCTGATCCTGCCCAGGTCGGCCGTATATGGGTCATCCTGGCAAGGGACACATTCGGCTGCGCGCGGCCCACTCTCGTGGGGCCGCAAAGGCCCCGGCTCGCCGATTATGTGGCGGCCCTCGAAAACCGCCTCACCCGGAGTGCGGTGCTCGTGGGAGATCGAGGCATCTTCTCCCCGCTCGCCCGGTGCGCACGCGAGCTGAAGTTGCCGTACCGTCCGGCGGCTGCTCGCCCGGTCGATGGAACCAACCTCCGCTACGTGCCGCGAGTCCGAAGATGGCTCCTTCGGTTCAGAGGCGTGGGCAGGCGGTATTTCACGCGCTATCTGCTATGGTTCCACGCCATGGAACCGGAGTCTAGAAAGCGGCATCGGCCAGTCAGGTGGACGGCCGAGGACGTCATCCGCCGACAGTTTTGATGTTTCCGACGCGGCGCCAGCGGGCGAGGCAGCGAGGCCACGCAGGTCGAACGCTCGTCATTGAACCGCCTTCATCCGCGCTCGAAGTTCGCTGAGCCACGCGTATGCGCCGCTCGCGGCGCGCTTCGCACTGCCATGAAGTGGCTGGGTCGCCGGGAATCGGACCGCTCGCCAACTGTCAGCAGGAACTGTTGTCGGCCGGGCCTCGCCCGGCATCTAGGCTAGCGGACGGGCGCTGCCGGGCGAGTAACATGCCAACAGTTCCTGCTGACAGTCGCTGAGTACCCCCCTCTTCACCCACCTCGATCCCGCCAGCCCCTGCTCCCCTCCACCGGCCCCCTCCCCCTGCCCTCACCCACTCCCACCCGGCTCATCCCTCACCATGATCAGCAGCATCTTGAACCGCTCCCTCGCGTCCAGCGCATGAGGCACGCTGGCTGGCAGGAGCAGCGTTTCTCCGGCACCGACCCTATACACCTGTCCGCCGATGCGGATCTCGGCCTCCCCATCGAGCACCACCACGCGCGCCTCATACGGCGACGTGTGCTCCGTCAGTCCCTCCCCCTCATCGAAAGCGAAGAGCGTCACGTTGCCCCTCTTCGCGCCCAGGATCTTCCGGCTCACAACCGAGCCGGGCTGATATTCCACCATCTCAGCGAGCACCTCGACGTCGGGGTCCGCGCCGTCCTTCTTTCCGAGGTCAGCCTTCCGCTGCGTGTCGGCCTCGGTCTTAGCGCGGTCATTTCTCATGGTCGTCCTTTCCTGGTGGTAACTGACTCAACATGTGTGGCCATCCGCCGCCGGGACCTGCGTTCGTTGCCGGGGCGCGGCCGTGACGTCATTTTGTCGGGATCCGTTCAAAACCGGAGGAACACGATGCGACGTCGATCCCTGGCCGTTCCGGCTCTGCCGGCCCTCGCTCTTCTCACGTCACTCGCCGCCTGCACCACGGGAGGCGGACCGGCTGTCGCAGGCCCCCGGGAACCGGGTGCGGCTGCCGAGCCCGACGTACCGGGCGGACAGGCCGCTCAGCTCACCGCACAAGACTATGCACGTGCGGAGCGGTTCCTCGGCGCGGGCGTAGCGGATCTGGTACTGCACGAGCCGGACCGGCTCCGGTGGCTGGACGACGGCCGGCTGTGGTACCGAACGCTGACCGAAAACGGTCGGCAGGTCGTAATGGTGGATCCCGAGACGGGGTCGATCGAGCGTTCGCTGGAAGAAGAAGCCGGAGACGAGCCGGGCGCCCGCGGAGGTGCGCCGTCGGTCTCCCGCGACGTCGTCGTCTCACCGAACGGGGAGCTGGGCGCGTTCATCCGCGACCATGACCTCTGGGTCCGGGTGCTTTCGAGCGGGGAGGAGTACCGGCTCACTACGGACGGCGAGGAGCACTACGGGTACGCGACGAACAACGCCGGCTGGACGCGGAGCGATCGGCCGGTGCTGCGCTGGTCGCCGGACTCGCGGCGGATCGCCACGTTCCGGCACGACGCCCGGGGCGTGGGCGAGATGTACCTGGTAACGACGAACGTTGGGCACCCGAAGCTGGACGCGTGGCGTTATCCGCTGCCGGAGGACACGGTGATCTTCCGGATCGAGCGGCTGGTCATCGACGTCGCGGATCCGGAGGCGCCGGACGTGGTCCCGCTCCGGATGGCGCCGGACCCGCACCGCTCCTCGGTCTGCGACCACGTCTACTGCGGTGGCACGTTCACGGACGTGGAGTGGTCGGCGGACGGGACCGAGCTGGCGTTCGTGTCGTCGTCGCGGGACCACAAGCGGGCGACGCTCCGGCTGGCGAACCCGGCCACGGGCGAGGTCCGGACTGTGCTCGAGGAGCGGGTGCCCACGTTCTTCGAGTCCGGGTACCGGACCTACAACTGGCGGATTCTTCCCGAAACGGACGAAGCAATCTGGTTCTCCCGGAAGAGCAACTGGGGCCACCTCTACCTGCACGACCTGGCGACGGGGGCGCTGAAGCGGCCGATCACGGAAGGGGACTGGAACGTCCTCCAGGTCGTGCGGCTGGACCCCGGGTCGCGGACGGTCTGGTTCATCGGGAACGAGCGGGAGGCGGGTGATCCCTACTTCCACTACTTCTACCGTGTCAGTCTCGACGATGGCGAGGTCAAGCTGCTGACGCCGGACAGCGCCCATCACGAGGTGACGCTCTCGCCCGACGGTCGGTACTTCGTCGACCACTGGTCCACGCCCACGACCCCGTCGACCACGGCGATCCGGGACGCGCGGACGGGCGAGGTTGTGGTGGAGCTGGAGCGGGCGGACGCGAGCGCGCTCTACGCCGCCGGCTGGGAGCCGCCGATCCCGTTCAGGGCCAAGGCCCGCGACGGGGTGACGGACCTCTACGGACTCATGTTCCGCCCCACCGACTTCGACGCGTCCCGGAAGTACCCGGTGATCAACTACATCTACCCGGGGCCCCAGAGCGGGAGCGTCGGGAGCCGGAGCTTCAGCGCGGCGCGGCGTGATCACCAGGCTATGGCGGAGCTCGGGTTCGTCGTCGTCACGTTGGACGCCATGGGCACACCACAGCGCTCGCGCAGCTTCCATGAGGCGTACTACGGGAACATGGGGGACAACGGGCTCCCCGATCAGATCGCTGCGATCCGGGAGCTCGCGGAGCGCCATGAGTGGATCGACGTGGACCGGGTCGGCGTCTGGGGTCACAGCGGCGGCGGGTTCGCGGCCGCCGCGGCCATGTTCCGGCACCCGGACTTCTACAAGGTGGGGGTGAGCCAGGCCGGGAACCACGACAACCGCAACTACGAGGACGACTGGGGCGAGAAGTGGCAGGGTCTGCTTGAGGACCGTACCGGCGGCGGCACCAGTTACGACAACCAGGCGAACCAGCTCGTCGCTGGGAACCTGGAGGGGAAGCTGCTCCTCGCCCACGGCATGATGGACGACAACGTGCCGCCCTACAACACGCTGCTGGTGGTGGAGGCGCTGATCGACGCGAACGAGGATTTCGACCTCATCATGTTCCCGGGCGCCCGCCACGGGTTCGCCATGCACCCGTACATGATCCGACAGCGGTGGGATTACTTCGTCGAGCACCTCATGGGCGCCGAGCCTCCCCGGGAGTACACGATCGGCGAGCGGTAAACACACAGCGGGCGGCCCGCGCCGCGGCGTTCGACACAGCGGAGCGGTCGGCGCCACCGGAACTCGACGCGGGAGGACGCGAATGGTGGACGGGCAGGTCCAGGTCTATACCGGGAACGGCAAGGGCAAGACGACGGCCGCGCTGGGCCAGGCGGTGCGCTCGGCGGGGGCGGGGCTCCGCACGTGCGTGATCCAACTCATGAAGGAGTACCCGTACAGCGAACTCGCCGGACTCGAGCCGCTCACGGACCACATCACGGTCGAGCAGTACGGCGGCGACGCGTTCGTATACAGGAAGGAGCCGCCGCCACCGGAGGAGAAGGCGAAAGCGGCGGAGGCGCTCGCCCGGGCGGTCGACGTGATGACCGGCGGGGAGTACCAGGTCGTCGTGCTCGATGAGGTGTGCGTCGCGATCCGTTTCGGACTGATCACCACCGACCAGGTCCTTACCGTGCTCGACCGGCGTCCGCCGGAGGTCGAGCTCGTCCTGACCGGCCGCTACTGTCCCGATGAGCTCCTGGAGCGGGCCGACCTGGTGACCGAGATGCGCGAGGTCAAGCACTACTACCAGCAGGGGGTGCTGGCCCGGAAGGGCTTCGAGTCCTAGCGAGAGGGGCCATGGAGGGCCAGCGACCGGGACTTGACGCGCGGCGGGTGGGGACGCGCGGCGGGCGGGCTCTCGCGCCGCGCACCAGGCGCGGGAGCCCGCCGCCCGGATCGAGCTCAGCGGTAGATCGCGGTCTCCACCGTACCGTCGGCGTCGATGTACCCGCGGTACATGCCCGGCGTGTTGAACGTCATGACCACGTTCCCTTCGTTGTCGAGCCCGACGATCCCGCCGGTCCCCGGCTCCTGGGCCTCGAGCTGCTCCATGATCATGGCCCGGGCCGACTCCTCCAGTGAGATTCCCAGGTACTTCGCCCGGGCGCAGATATCGTACGCCACCACGTTGCGGATGAAGAACTCTCCCCAGCCCGTGGCGCTGATGCCGCAGCTCTCGCTGGCGTAGGTGCCGGCGCCGATGATCGGCGAGTCGCCGACCCGTCCCCACTTCTTGTTGGTCCTGCCGCCGGTGGAGGTCCCGGCCGCGATCCGGCCCTCCGGGTCGAGGGCGATGACCCCTACGGTCCCGAACTTCGAGGGGATCTCCCGGGGATCGCGCTCGAAGCTTTCCAGGGTGCCCGTTGCGGGCCCGCCGAACGCCTGGGCCTCTTCGGCCTCGCGCCGCTCCGCCTCGCGGGCGCGCTCCAGCGCGCGCCAGCGCCGCTCGGTGTGGAAGTAGGAGGGGTCCACGCGCTCCAGCTCCTGGCGGGCCGCGAATTCCTCCGCGCCTTCACCGGCCAGCAGCACGTGCTCCGAGTGCTCCATGACGGCGCGGGCGAGCCGGATGGGGTTGCGTACGGTCTCGACGCCGGCCACCGCGCCGGCCTCGAGCGTCGGGCCGTACATGATGCTGGCATCCAGCGAGTTGGTCCCCTCGGCGGTGAACACGGCGCCCTTCCCGGAGTTGAAGAGGGGCGAATCCTCGAGGACGATGATGGCTGCCACCACCGCGTCGACGCTGCTGCCTCCGTCGTCCAGCACCGTGTGCCCCGCCTGCAGCGCTTCCGTCATCTTGGCGCGGTAGGCCTCCTCGAGCTCGGGGGTCATGCTCTCCGGCGTGATGGTGCCGGCGCCGCCGTGCATGACCAGCCCCCACTCGATGCGAGGCGCGGGGTCGGCCGCGGCGGCGGGAGCTTCGTCCCCGCCGGGCGAGCAGGCGGAAACGACCGCGCCCAGGGTGAGAGCGGTCAGCACGGCGGCGTGTCTGCGGAACATCTTCACGTTCATTCTGGATTCCTGTTCGTCGTGGGTCGCACGTCAACGTTCGCCCGATCCGGAGCGGGCCGAAGCCCGTCTCGAGCGCCAGCATCTTTCACCAGAGGCCCGTCGCGGAGACCGACCGCACGGCGCTGATCGGCATGTCGATCACCTTCCGCCTGACCGGCGCGCGCCCCCTGATGCAGAGAAGCCGACGGTCGGTGAGAACCACCAGCCATCGGCTCTCGGCGAGCCGCCCCGATCGGACCACGGTGCCGGATGCCACGGCCACCAGCTCCTCCGCGGGCCGGAGGATCTCCGGCAGCGCATGCACCTCTTCGCGGTCTGACCAGGGCTCCAGGATGTGCTGCCCTTCCCCATCCGTGACCGGCGCGGCGTCCAGGGCCGCGTCCTCACGTACCGTGGCCATCCCCTCCTCCGGGTGCAGGTCGCGGCGGTATCACCGCGGTCCGCGTCGTCGCGGAGCCATCGTTGGGCAGGGTCGGACCCAAGATAGGGAGGGGGGGCAGCCCGGGAAAGCCGCCCACCTACTCCTGGAGCCGCTCCAGCAGGTACGCGTACGTCAGCGCGTACATCCGGGCCCGCTGCTCGGGCGTGATGCCGGCACCGTGTCCGCCCTCGGTGTTCTCGTAGTAGTAGACCGGGTGTCCCATGTCGGCCATCTTCGCGGCCATCTTCCGCGCGTGGCCGGGGTGGACCCGGTCATCGCGGGTGGTCGTGTAGAAGAGTGGGCGCGGGTAGCTCTCGTCCGGCTCCACGTTCTGGTACGGCGAGTACTCCCGGATGTACGCCCATTCCTCCGGAACGTCCGGGTTCCCGTACTCGGCCATCCACGAGGCTCCGGCCAGCAGCTTGTTGTAGCGCCGCATATCCAGCAGCGGGACCTGGACGACGACGGCGTCGAAGAGGTCCGGGCGCTGCGTCATGGCCACGCCCACCAGCAGGCCGCCGTTGCTCCCGCCCATGATCCCCAGGTGGTCGGGCGAGGTGATGCCGTGGTCGATCAGGTACTCGGCCACGGCGATGAAGTCGTCGTAGGCGCGCTGGCGGTTCTCCTTCAGCGCCGCCCGGTGCCACGCCGGCCCGAACTCGCCGCCACCCCGGATGTTCGCCACCACGTAGGCCCCGCCCTGTTCGAGCCAGGCCTTCCCCACGATGCCGCTGTACGACGGCGTCTGTGAGACCTCGAACCCGCCGTACCCGTAGAGAAGGGTGGGATTGCCGCCGTCGCGCCGCATGTCCTCGTCGTGCACGAGGAAGAACGGGATCCGGGTGCCGTCCCTCGACGTGGCGTGGTGCTGCTCGACCTGGAGCCCGTCGGCGTCGAACATCGCCGGCAGCTGGCGCACCTCCCGCACGCTCCCGTCGTGGTCGGCCAGGTAGAGCGTGGTCGGCTGGCTGTAGCTGCTGAAGGTGAAGAAGAAGCGGTTCGTGTGGACATCCGTCGAGGCGACCCCGATCGTTCCCATCGCCGGTGCGTCGATCGCCTCGCCCACCCATTCCCCGCCCTCGCGGTGGTAACGCCACAACTCGCCCCTGACGTTGTCGAGCAGGCTGACCAGGAGGTAGTCGCGGGTATCGGCAACCCCCTGCACGGTCTGGGTGGCCGTGGGCTCGACCACCATGTCGAAGTCACGGTCCCCGGCCAGGAACCGGTCGTACTCCATGGCGACGACGGCGCCCTGCGGGTACGTGGCGCCGCCCACCTCCCACGGCGAGCGCAGGTACACCACCAGCTGGTCGGACACGATCATCGGGTCGGCGTCCGGCGGCGCGTCGAGGGCCACGAGATCTCCGTCCTGGAGGACGTGGACCGTCCCTTCGAAGAAGCTGGGTCGGTGGAACACCACCTGGTAGCGGTCGGTGGCGGTCTCCAGCGCGCCGACCCAGACGCCCACGTCCTCGCGCTCGCCCTCGAAGAGCGTCTCGGCCCGGCTCAGCGGCTGCCCGCGCCGCCAGAGCTTCGCCACCCGCGGGTAGCCCGACGCGGTGAGGGAGCCCTCTCCGAAGTCCGTGGACACCAGGAGCTCGTCCCGACTCTTCCACGCCACGCTGTTCTTGGCCTCGGGAAGGAAGAAGCCGTCCTCCACGAAGGTCGCCGTCTCCAGGTCGAACTCCCGGACCTCGGTGGCGTCGGCGCCGCCCCGGGAGAGGGAGACCATGCAGTGGCGGTATTCGGGGGCGAGACAGGTGGCGCCGCCGAACGCCCACGTCTCGCCCTCGAGGATGGCGAGGGCGTCGATGTCGAGGACCACCTCCCATTCCGGCTCGCCGGACAGGTACGACTCCCAGGACGTCCGACGCCAGATCCCGCGCTCGTGGGTGTCGTCCGTCCAGAAGTTGTAGAGGTGATCGCCCATGATGGACGGGTACGCGATCCGCTCATCCGAGCTCAGGATCTCGAGCGCGTCCCGGTAGAGCCGCTGGTAGGCCGGGTGCCGGGAGAGCGCGTCGAGAGTCCCGCGGCTCTGCTCCTGGACCCAGCGCATCGCCCGCTCGCCCTCGACCTCCTCCAGCCAGAGGTAGGGGTCGGGCGGGTCATCGACCTGCTGCGCGAGCGCTGGAGCCGCGATCGAGGCGAGAGCCGCGAGAACGAAGACCATCCACTGCGTCGTGTGTCTCATGGTGGATCGGTGCGAGGGTCCACGCCGC
>JBKGZE010000075.1:0-8647 GCA_046545735.1 Gemmatimonadota bacterium
GCCCGGACGCGCTGCGACTGCTTCGTGAGCCCGGGCTCCGGGCCGAAGACGTGGACGTGCTGGTGGGTGCGTCGGGCGGACCGAAATGGCTGGTGCTGAGGGCGCTGGACCGATTTCTGTTCGGCGAGGTCCTGCAGGCGCCCCGGGACCGGCCGCTCCACCTCATCGGCTCCTCCATCGGCGCCTGGCGCATGGCGTGCCTCGCGCGGCGCGATCCGGTGGCCGCCCTTGGCAGGCTGGAGGAAGCGTACCTGGGCCAGCGGTACGAGGTCGAGCCCACGCCCCGGGAGGTGACGGCGGAGAGCCTGTCGATCCTGGACCGGGTGCTGGGCGAGGACGGCGCCGACGAGATCCTGTCGCACCCGTGGGCACGGCTGCACGTGGTCACCACCGCCTGCCGCGGGCCCCTGGCCAGCGAGCGGCGTACCCTCCAGATGCTGGGGCTGGCGGCCGCCGCCTGCGCCAACGTGGTCAGCCGCCGCACGCTGGCGCTCCAGATGAGCCGGGTGATCTTCCACTCCGCCGGCGACGCCAGCCCGTTCCTGGAGCTGGACGACATGCCCACCACGCACGTGGCCCTGACCCGCGGCAACCTCCGCCACGCGCTCCTCGCCTCCGGCTCCATCCCCCTCGTCCTCGAGGGCGTCCGTATCCCCGACGCACCCGGCGTGCTCCAGCGCGATGGCGGGATCGTGGATTACCACCTCGACCTGGCGTTCGGCCCGGGCGACGGGATCGTGCTCTACCCCCATTTCTTCCCTCACGTGGTCCCCGGGTGGTTCGACAAGGCGCTCGGCTGGCGACGCGGGCGGCCGGAGAACTTCCGGCGCGCCCTCATCATCGCGCCCAGCGAGGCCCTCGTCGCGCGGCTCCCGGACGGCAGGATTCCGGACCGGAAGGACTTCTACCGGATGGACACTCCTGCGCTGCTGCGCAGGTGGCGCGTGGCGATGGCCGAGAGCGAGGCTATGGCCGACGAGCTGCGCGAGCTCATGGCCACGGGACGGGTCGCCGAGGTGGCGGTCCCCTGGTAGGGGCTCAGGGAGAGCAGGAGCCGCGCCACCCGATGTGCCGTCAGCCGGCGGGTTCCTCACGCCGGCGTCGATCGGGAGCCGGCGTCGTCCAGATCCTGAAGTCCATCCCGGCGGACCGGAGCACGGGGAGCGCGACGTTGTAGACGGGGATTCCGGCGGGGGTGCGTCCCTCGGCGGCGCCGATGTGGGCGTGACCGTGGAAGACGGCGGTGGCCTCGAAGACCTCGATGGGGCGGAGCAGGCGCGACGAGCCGAGGAACGGCCAGACCTGGGGCGGCTCGTCGCCCATGGTGTCCGCGACCGGGCTGTAGTGCAGCAGGACGACCCGGGTCTCCGTGCGCAGGGCCGCCAGCGCGCGCTCCAGCTTCAACTCCTCCTGGACCGCCGCGTCGACGAACGCCTTGATCTCGCTCTCGCCGAAGGTCCCCAGCGCGTAGCGGCCGAACCCGCCGCAGAACCCCTTGGTGCCGGCGAACCCGACGCCCTGGATCTCCACCGCGTCTCCGTCCAGCACTTGCACGCCGGCCTCGGTCAGCATGGCGGAGACCTCATCGGCCTTGCCCGATTCATGGTCGTGATTGCCGAGCACGCCCAGGATCGGGACATCCACGCCGGACAGCGCGCCGAGAAAGGCTTCCGCCTGCTCCGGCTCGCCGTGCGTGGTCATGTCGCCCATCAACAGCAGCACGTCGACGCTTGCCGCCGCCTTCGAGAACAGCTCGGTCAGCTCCGCGGAGTCGTCCGGCCCCGCGCAGTGGAAGTCTCCCGCCGCGGCCACCCGTAGAAGGCGGCCATGCTCGTTGCCCTCACCCATCGGTCGTGATCCTCCGGTCCTTCGGTCCCCGGCTCCCTGCGGTTGCGGTCAGCCGGACCGCGGCCCGGCAGACGACAGGGTGGAGCTTCGGGGCCGGCGCATCGAGGCCCTCCGGCCGAGCTCCCCCGCCACGGCGGCGCGCACCTCCTCGTCCGAGAGCCAGCCAGAGTCCCAGAGCGCGGTGAAGGTGTTCCGCGAACGTCCCGCCCGATCGTGGCGGGCTGACCCGGGCTGCCCCCGACGGTAGGAGAGTACGCACCCGGACCATCCACCGCGTACGACGCGGCCGGCTCCGAGGTCGTCGTGGAGACGTACGAGTCCGGCGGCGCTGAACCCCTTCAGCTCCTCCGTCAGCTCGCGGATCGCCTCCTGCCGGTGCCGCTCCGGGCACCCTCCCAGTGTGCTGCGCTTCATCGGCTCCTCCCCCTGCGACGGCTGCGCTGCGAGTGCACGGGCCGTGCCGTCCGACGTCTTCGGGATTGCCCAACGCTCCGCGGGAGCAGAGGTTGGCCCCATGCATACCTTTCCCGATATCCCGACACCGGCGGCGGTGGTCGACCTGGACCGCCTGGAAGCGAACCTGCGGCGCATGCAGGACTACGTGGACGCGCACGGGCTGGGTTTGCGTCCGCACGTCAAGACGCACAAGGCCCGCTGGCTCGCCGAGGAGCAGGTCCGGCGCGGGGCCATCGGAGTGACCGTGGCCACGCCGGTGGAGGCGGAGCGGGTGGGGGCGGCGGCGCCGGAGGTGCTGGTGGCGTACCCCGCGCTGGGCGCGCGGGGCGGGGTGCTGGCCCGGCGGGCGAGCGTGGGGCCCACGCTGATCGCGCTGGACTCCGTGGTCGCCGTGGAAGCGCTCCAGCGGGCGCTGGCCGCGACGAGGGCGGAGCCGGTGGGGGTGCTCGTGGAGCTGGACGTGGGCATGCGGCGGTGCGGCGTGCGGGACCCGGACGCGGCGGTGGAGATCGCGCGGGCGTGCGGCGATGGCGTCGCCTACCGCGGGATCATGTTCTACCCGGGCCACATCCGCGCGCGGGTCGAGGAGCAGGACGCTGCGCTCGAGGCGCTGGCGAACGACCTCGGGGCCGCGGTCCAGCGGCTGGGCGACGCGGGGCTCGAGCCGGAGATCGTCAGTGGCGGCTCCACGCCCACCGCGTACCGGTCGCACGAGGTTCCGCACCAGACCGAGATCCGGCCGGGCACGTACGTGTTCAACGACCGCACCACGGCCGCGATCGGTGCGTGCGCGTGGGCCGACTGCGCCTACACCGTCGTGGCGACGGTGGTCAGCACGGCCGTGCCGGGGCAGGCGGTGGTGGACGCCGGCTCGAAGGCACTCTCCAGCGACACCCTGCGGGCGGATGGGCACGGCGGCTTCGGGCAGCTCCTGGACCGGCCCGGCGTGACGGTGGCGCGCATGTCCGAGGAGCACGGCGTCCTCGACCTGACCGGGACGGACTGGCGCCCGCGCGTGGGGGACCGGGTCCGGATCATCCCGAATCACGTCTGCGTGTCCGTCAACCTCCACCCCCGGCTGTACGGCGTCCGCGGCGAGCGCGTGGAGCGGCAGTGGCCGGTGGAGGCCGCCGGCTGGTGGTGAGCGCAGGTGGCCGCGGGCGACGTCCGGCGAGCGCAGGCGGCCGCGGGTGACGTCCGGCGAGCGAGGGCGGCGCGGGCCGTACGCGATCCGGCGTCCGCGCCGGCTTCAGGGCGAGAGCCGCACGACCTCCCAACCCTCGTCCGAGTCGCGGTAGAGGATACGGTCGTGCATGCGGTTGGCGCGGCCCTGCCAGAACTCGATCCGCTCCGGTCGCACGCGGTAGCCGCCCCAGAACGGCGGTAGCGGCACGTCCTCGCCGGGGAACTCCGCGTCCCTCTCGCGGAACCGCTGCTCGAGGGCCGCGCGGCTCTCGAGCTCGGCGCTCTGCTCCGATGCCCACGCCGCGACCCGGCTGCCCCGGGGGCGGCTGCGGTGGTACGCCTCCGAGGCCTCCCGCGAGGTCCGCTCCACCGTGCCCTCGATCCGGATCTGCCGGTGCAGCGTGGCCCAGTGGAAGAGGAGAGCCGCGCGGGGATTGCTCTCCAGGTCCTCGGACTTCCGGCTGTCGTAGTTGGTGTAAAAGACGAACCCGTCGGGGCCGTAGTCCTTGAGGAGCACCTGGCGGACCGACGGCCACCCGTCGTCGGTGGCGGTCGCCAGGGCCATGGCCTCGTGGAGGTAGATCCCGGCGTCGCGGGCTTCCCCGAACCATCGGCCGAAGAGCACGAGCGGGTCGGTCCCCGCGCCCTCCCGCGCCAGCGCCGCCTCGTCCACGCCCTTGATGAGGCCCTGCCCGGCCGTCAGCAGCGTCCGCACCCTTGCCCTGAGTCCCATCCCGCCCCCTCCCGTCTCCACCATCAGCGGTCTCGCTCCCCGTCCGGCTCCGCCGCGCACGCCTCGCAAGGGCAGAGGGAGCGGAGCAGCGTCCAGGTGAACATCCCCGTGTCGTGGCCGTCCGGCCATGTGAACTTGAGCGCGTAGCGCCCCACGTACTCGATGGACACGGGGTTGATCCCGTCCGGGACGGTGGCCGGGTCCAGGAGCGGGCGGCCCGTGAACTCGTCCACGCAGGCGGCGCACGGGCACGCGAGCCGGATCGAGCGCGGCTCGTACTCGCTCACGTGCCCGTCCACCCAGACGATGCGCAGGCGCTGGCCGTCGCCGGTGGGCTCGATCGTTTTCGGTCGGATTCTGGCCATCACGCGTTTCGATTCTATCGCAGCAGCTGCCTCAGCACGTACTGGAGGATGCCGCCGTGCCGGTAATAGTTCACCTCCTGGGGCGTGTCCAACCGGAGCAGCGCTTCGAACGTCTTCTCCTGCCCGTCCTTCGCGGCGGTGACCGTCACCGTGCGCTGGCCGGAGCCCGCGAGGGCGTCGGCGATACCGGTGATGCTGAACACCTCGTCGCCTTCGAGACCGTGGCTCTCGGCGCTCTCGCCCTCCTGGAACTGGAGCGGGAGCACGCCCATGCCCACCAGGTTGGACCGGTGGATCCGCTCGTACGTCTCGGCCAGCGCGGCCTTCACGCCCAGGAGCGCCGGGCCCTTGGCGGCCCAGTCGCGGCTCGAGCCGGTGCCGTATTCCTTCCCGGCGACCACGACCGTAGGCGTCCCCTCCGCCCTGTACTGCATCGCGACCTCGTAGATCGTCTTCACTTCGCCGTCCGGGAAATGCCTGCTCCAGCCGCCCTCCTTCTCGGGCGTGAGCCGGTTGCGGAAGCGGATGTTGGCGAAGGTGCCGCGCATCATGACCTCGTGGTTGCCGCGCCGGCTGCCGTACGAGTTGAAGTCCTTGGGCTCGACGCCGTTGTCCATGAGGTACTTCGCCGCCGGGCTGTCGCTGGCGATGGAGCCGGCGGGGGAGATGTGGTCGGTGGTGATGCTGTCGCCCATGAGGGCCAGGACGCGGGCACCCTCGATGTCGCGGACCTCCGGCGCCTCCGGGCCCATGTCCAGGAAGTAGGGCGGCTCCTTGATGTACGTGCTCTCGTCCTCCCAGGCGAAGCGGTCGCCCTCGGGGACGGGGAGCGCCTTCCACCGCTCGTCGCCCTCGAACACCTTGGCGTACTGGGTGGTGAAGTGCTCGCTCTTCACGGCCGTCTGGATCAGCTCGTGGATCTCGCTCTGCGTGGGCCAGATGTCCCTGAGGAAGACGCTGCGCCCCTCGGCGTCGGCCCCGATCGGCTCGTTGTACAGGTCGATCTCCATGGTGCCGGCCAGGGCGTAGGCCACCACCAGCGGCGGCGAGGCCAGGTAGTTGGCGCGCACGTGGGGGTTGATCCGGCCCTCGAAGTTCCGGTTCCCGCTGAGCACGCTGCAGGCGACCAGGTCGCCCTCGGTGATGGCGTCGGCGATCTCCTGCGGAAGCGGGCCGCTGTTCCCGATGCAGGTGGTGCAGCCGTAGCCGACCAGGTGGAACTGGAGCTCCTCGAGGTACGGCATGAGGCCGGCCTCGTTCAGGTAGTCCATGACCACTTTCGAGCCGGGGGCCAGCGACGTCTTGACCCACGGCTTGCGGGCGAGCCCCCGCTCCACGGCCTTCCTGGCCAGCAGCCCGGCGGCGATCATGACGGACGGGTTGGACGTGTTGGTGCAGCTGGTGATGGCGGCGATCACGACGTCGCCATCGGTGAGGGTGAAATCCTTCCCCTGGACGGCGATCTCGGGCCGCTCGGCGGTGGCGGTTGCGGCGCCGCCCTCGGCGGTCATCCCCGCGCCGGGCCCAGCGGTAACGCGGCCACCGGAGAGAATCGGGAGGGCGTCGGAGAAGCTGGACCGGGCGTCGCTCAGGGCGATCCGGTCCTGGGGCCGCTTGGGGCCGGCGATGCTGGGCTCCACGGTGGACATGTCGAGAGTGAGCGTGCTGGTGTACTCGGCCTCAGGGGTGTCCGGGGTGTGGAAGAGGCCCTGCTCCTTCATGTATGCCTCGACCAGGTCGACCTGGTGCTCGTCGCGACCGGTGAACCTGAGGTACTTCAGCGTCTCGTCGTCCACGGGGAAGATACCGCACGTGGCGCCGTACTCGGGGCTCATGTTCCCGATGGTGGCGCGGTCGGCCACGGGCATGTTGGCGAGCCCGGGGCCGAAGTACTCGACGAAGCGGCCCACCACGCCGTGCTGGCGGAGCATCTCGGTGACGCGGAGCACGAGGTCGGTGGCGGTGGCGCCCTCGGGCAGCTGCCCCTCGAGGCGGAACCCCACGACCTGAGGGATGAGCATGGAGATGGCCTGGCCGAGCATGGCGGCCTCGGCCTCGATCCCGCCCACGCCCCAGCCCAGGATCCCCAGGCCGTTGATCATGGTGGTGTGGGAGTCGGTGCCCACGAGGCTGTCCGGGTAGGCCTGACCGTTCATCCCGAACACCACGCGACCCAGGTACTCCAGGTTGACCTGGTGAACGATCCCCGTTTCCGGCGGCACGACCCGGAAATTGTCGAACGCGCGCTGGCCCCAGCGGAGGAAGGCGTAGCGCTCGCCGTTCCGCTCGTACTCCATCTTCGAGTTGGTCTCGAAGGCGTAGCGGGTGCCGAACTCGTCCACCTGCACGCTGTGGTCGATGACCAGGTCGGACGGCTGGAGCGGGTTGATCTTCTGGGCGTCGCCGCCCATCCGGGCCATGGCATCGCGCATGGCGGCCAGGTCCACCACGGCGGGCACGCCCGTGAAGTCCTGGAGCAGGACGCGGGCGGGCGTGAACGCGATCTCGCGGCTCGGGGCGGCCTTCGGATCCCACTGCGCCAGCGCTTCCACGTCGCCGGCGGTGTCGGCGCGCCGCTGGTGCCGAAGCAGGTTCTCCAACAGGATGCGCAGCGAGTAGGGGAGCCGGTCGATGCTGTAGCCCTTCTTCTCGAGGGCGTCCAGGCGGAAGATCTCGTACGCCTGGTCGCCCACGGTCAGGGTGTCCTTGCTGCCAAACTGGTCCGCCATGGTGTGCCTCGGGGGTTGGGTCGATCTCGTGGCCAGCGCCGGTAGTTTCGAGCTTTTACGAGGACGATGCAAACCCGGGGCGAGGGGCCGGCTGGCCGGCGGGCGCCCAGGCCGGCCGGCGGGCCGTCGGCGAGCATCCGCACCAGCTGGAGCGTGGGCGTGCGGCAGCCGGCGAGGACGAGGGCGGCGGCGAGGGACGGTCGCACGCGGTGAAAGCGGGCTCCGGGTGCCGCTCCGGCTCGTGGCCGAGAGCGGTCGGGCTGCGGGCCCACGCGAGCGCTCTTGCCACGCGCCGCCCGGCCGCCTACTCTCCACGCGAAGCAGGCCTCACCCGAACCCGCAGCGCATGCCGACCCCCAGAACGCTCCGCACCGCCCGCCGGACGCACGGCTTCACCGAATCGGTGATTCGTGAGATGACGCGGGTCGCGGACATGCACGAAGCCCTCAACCTCGCCCAGGGCTTCCCCGACTTCCCGGCACCGGAGACGCTGAAGGCGGCGGCGTGCGCGGCGATCCGCCGGGACGTCAACCAGTACGCCGTCACCTGGGGCTCGCCCCGGATCCGGCGCGCCCTGAACGAGGTCTACGACCGCTGGTACGGGCTGGAGCTGAACCCGGACCGGGAGATCACGGTGACGTGCGGGGCCACCGAGGCCATGGCGTCGGCGCTGCTGGCGGTGGTGGACCCCGGCGACGAGGTGGTGGTCCTCGAGCCATTCTACGAGAACTACGGACCGGACGCGATTCTGTGCGGGGCCAACCCTGTGTGGGTCCCGATGGAGCGCACCCACCACGGCGGGCTCGGCTTCGTCCTCGACCTGGACCGGCTCCGGGCGGCGTTCAACGAGCGCACCCGGGCCATCGTGCTCAACACGCCGAACAACCCGTCCGGTCACGTGCTCTCGCGCGAGGAGCTCGAGACCATCGCCGAGCTGTGCCAGCGCTACGACGCCATCGCGTTCACCGACGAGATCTACGAGCACATCCGCTACGACGGCGAGCACGTACCGCTCGCGACCCTCGACGGGATGAAGGACCGCACGGTCACGGTGAGCGGGGCGTCGAAGGCGTTCAGCGTGACCGGGTGGCGGGTCGGTTGGATCGTGGCGCCGCCCGACCTGACGGACGCGATCCGCAAGGTCCACGACTTCCTCACCGTCGGCGCGCCCGCTCCGCTGCAGGACGCGGTCGCCGCCGGGATCGAAACGCTCGCGGACGACTACTACACCGGTCTGGCCGAGGACTACCGGCAGCGGCGGGACGTGCTGCACGCCGCGCTCCGGAAAGCCGGCTTCGACTGCTCGGCGCCCGCCGGCGCATATTACATTC
>JBKGZE010000076.1:0-8618 GCA_046545735.1 Gemmatimonadota bacterium
GGCATACGCCGTACCCGTTTCGGAAAACCGGAACGATGGTGCCTAAGCTTCGGGTGCACAACAGGTTACAATGATCCCGGGGGGCGCGGGGAGCCGCTGGACAGGGCGGAAGGCCATACCGATCCGGCAGCTCCTGCCGGGGCGATGCGGAAACTCCTGCCGGGTCCGGCGAAATCGACCCCGCCGCTGTGGTTCGGGCGCGAGGTCGGGGGACGAACCCGTCGGGGGGGTGCCGGGTAATGAGATGCAGCGGTCGTCCCGGCGGGCGATCGAGCCATAACGGAAGCACACGATCCAGGAGAGGCATGGACCATCTCGTGGTGGTTCCCCACCCGACCCCGATCATACTGGAGGCGCGCTCGATCAAGCACGGCTCCGTGCCGGAGGGGGCGGTGGGTCTCGGCTATTATTATGACGACCGCCTCATCGCGCGAAGCGTGGTGGCGGCGAACGCGCTGGAGGCGATTCACTCGCTTCTGTCGGCGCCCGTGTCGGTGGCGCTGGCGGCGCGTGAGGATGGGAAGGGGAACATCGACGGGCGGATCTGCCTGGTGCTGCCGGTCGAGCCGGAGGCGGGCGAGGCGGATGAGGAAGAGGTGGACTGGGACACCGAGTCGGAGCCGTGGAAGGCGAGCGTGCCGTCGCCGCCGCCGGGTATCGAGGGCAGCTACGGGGGCGTGGGTGGAGAGGAGGAGGAGGAGGAGGACGGTCCGCAGTTCGCGCTCCTCCCGATCGGCAACGTGATCCGGCCGGTCGAGGACCGCCATCACCCGGATGACGTGACGCACGATGTGAAGGAGATGCTGGACACCCTGATGTCGGGCGGCGGGAAGGACGCGGTGCAGAAGGCGATCGAGGACCTTCTGAACAGCATCTGACCCGAGGCGTGTGGGGGGGGTGAGCGGCCGCGGGAAGAGAGCTTCCGCGGCCGCGTTCGGCGCTGTGTCAGATCGCGTCCAGCGCCTGCTCCAGGTCGGCGATCAGGTCGTCCGGGTTCTCCACGCCCACCGAGATCCGGACCATGGCGGGTGTGATCCCGATCTTCAGCTGATGCTCGGGCGCGATGTCCGAATGGGTCATGGTTGCGGGGTGCTGCATCAGCGTCTCCGTCCCTCCCAGGCTGACGGCCAGCCTCGCGAGCTTGATGGCGTTGAGGAGCCGGAACGCTTCGGCCTCGCCGCCCTTCACCTCGAACGAGAACGTGCCGCCCGGCGCCATGCACTGGCGCTCGTAGACGTCGTGCTGCGGGTCGTCCGGGTCCAGGAATCCCAGGTAGTGGACCTTCTCCACCTTGGGGTGATCCCGCAGGAACTCGGCGACGTAGCGCGCGTTCTTCATCTGGCTGGTCATCCGGAGCTTGAGCGTCTCGAGGGAGCGCATGAGGAGCCAGCCGGTCATGGGATCGGCCATGGTGCCGAGGATGGTGCGCATCCCGGCCACGGCGGCGATCCGCTCCCCGTCACCGAGGGCGGCGCCGGCGATCAGGTCACTGTGGCCGCCCACGTACTTGGTGAGGGAGTAGAGGACCAGGTCGGCCCCGTGGTCCAGCGGCCGCTGCCAGAGGGGGCCCAGGAAGGTGTTGTCGACGGCGACGACCGGGCGCTCCCCGTCCGCGGCGGCCTCATCCGCCAGCTCGGCGCAGCGCGCGATGTCCACCAGCGCGTTGGTGGGGTTGGCCGGGGTCTCCACCAGGAGGACCTTGAGCGGTCCGGCCTCGCGGGCTGCCGCCACGGCGTTCTCCATCCCCGCGTCGTCGCCTGCCCGGAACCCGAAGCGCTGGATGCCGAACCGGGGGAGGATGTTGAAGAGGAGGAACTCGGTGCCGCCGTAGACCGGCTCGCTGTGAACGATGCAGTCGCCGGGCTTCAGAAAGGTGAGGAGCGTGGTGGAGATGGCGGACATCCCGCTGGAGAAGACCAGGGCCTTCTCCGCGCCGTCCCAGAGGGCGAGGCGGTCTTCCAGGATCTCGAGGTCCGGGTTGTTGATCCGGGAGTAGATGAGTCCCGGCTCTTCGCTCGGACCGCGCTCGCGCAGTCCGTACGCCAGCTCGAAGAAGGCCTTCCCCTCCTCCGCCGTGTTGAAGACGAAGGTGGACGTCTGGAAGATCGGGCACTTGACCGATCCTTCTGACAGCCGTGGGTCGTAGCCGTATCCCATCATCTGGGTCTCGGGCCGCAGCTCCCGATCCCCGATCGTGCGGTGTCGATACCCCTGGTTCTCGCTCATCCCGTGCTCCCGTATGAGTCGTGGACGCTTCGCCCCGGTAGGCTAGCATCTTCGAACGCCCGTGGCGAGCGGGGCGGTTGCGCGTGATCCGGGCTCGACCGAGCTTCCGCCATGACCGACTCGCCCGCCGCCCGCTACGCCGACATCTTCCGTCGCGCTCACGCCCATCACCCCGGCTGCGTGCGGGACCCGTGGCTCATGGAGCCCTGCCGCCTGGGCGACGGGACCGATGCCCGACGCTCGCTGGTCTGGTCGCGACGCAACGGGCCCTGGACCCGTCACGACACCCTCTGGATCGGGGCCGCCCCCGGGAACGCCGGCGGGATGGGCAGCGGCGCCATGGGCGCCCACGCCACGCGGATCCCCTTCGGCGGCGACATCGCGGGGGCCAACCTCGACGTGCTCCTCTCCAGCGTCGGCCTGGACCGGAACCGGACCTTCATCGTCGCGGCCCTCAATCAGCTCCCCGAGCGAGGCGGCGGGGAGCCGCGCGTGGCCGAGCTGCGCGAGCCGGTGGGCGCGATCCCGTCCAGCCTGCACCTGCTCCGCGAGACGATCCTGGCCGCGGCGCCCCGGCTGGCGGTGGCACTGGGGAACGTGGGGCTCCGCGCCACCGTGGCGGCCACCCGCCTGCGCGCGAAAGCCCGCCTCACGCTGCCCGGGCTGAAGCGGCTGGAGGAGGCCGGCCTCGAACGGCACCGGGCCCGGGCGTGGCCGGCGGACTTCCCACCGGACGAGGCGTTCCAGCGTGACTGGGCCGCCGTCCGGGGCCCCGAGCCGCCCCACCTGCTCTGGCTCCTCCACCCCAGCGCCCAGAACATGAGCCCGTACGCGGGCCAGGATACGGCGTTCCACCACCGGATGGTGGAAACCTTGGCGGCGCTTCGCGGGGGCGTGCGGGAGGTGCTCGGTCGCGAGCTGCCGGATCGACGGCCCGGGTTCCCGGACTCGGGGATCTACGCCCTCCCCGAGTGGCGGGACGCGGTCGGGCCGCGGCACGCCGAGCTGGATGCGCTCTGGAGGGCGAAGGGCGTGTGAGCTACGGTTGCCCTATCTCCATACGGGTTTTACCCTTCGGGCCATGATCTACCCGCGACGCCACGTCCCTTTGAGGACACGGATCCCGACCGTTCGGGTGACCCTCGCCACCGACGATGGCGAGCTCCGGATCCGCGCGCGGTGGAAGGATCGGGCCATCGACCTCCAGCGGCGCATCCTCTTCCTGATCCGTCAGGGCCAGCCCATCTTCCTGGAGGACGAGTGGGGCCACGGCGTCTGCCTGCGACCCGAGTGCGTCTGGGCGGCGCGGGTCGAAGAGCCGGTCCGCCCCGCGGAACGCCCCGCCCCTCCGACCGGGCGACGGACGCTCCGGTAGCGCACCCTAGCCTTCCTCCGGCACGCTGTCCGGGACGGTGAACCGGATCGGCAGCCGGACGATCACCCGCAAGCTGTCGCTCCCGATCCGCGCGGGTCGAAAGCGCATGCTGTCCGAGACGGCCAGCGCGACGGAGTCGAGCGGCGACTGCCCCGACGAGCTGGCGACGCGTGCCCGCACCACGCGCCCGCGCTCGTCCAGCCAGACCAGGAGCACGGCCTCGCCCCCGATGCCGCGACGGGCCAGATCCGGGGGATACCGGCGCTCCATGAGGTCCTTCATCTCGCGCTCGTTCAGGAGGGCCGGCAGCGTGTACTCCACCCGGAAAGGCTCGAAGCTGGCGAGGGCGTCGACGGGCGGGCCGGGCCGTGGCTCGAGCGTCACGTCGAGCCGGACGGCCCGATCGCCGGGGACGGCAACCGCCAGGTCCAGCGACTCGTGGCCGGGGTGCGTCACCCGGACCCGCCACTCCCCCCGGTCGAGCCCTTCGAGGCGGTAGAAGCCACGCTCGTCGGTCCAGTCGGAGAGGGTGTCCCCCACGACCTGGACCCGGGCGTAGGCGAGCGGCCCGCCTCCGGCGGTGCTCACGACCCCCTCCACCACCGTCTGAGGCGCGAGGGAGAGGAGCAGGAGCGCGGCGAGGGTCATCGCCAGACGATGGCTCCGTCGATGGTGTCACCGGGGACGTGAACTCGCAACGCTCCCTGGCGCGCCTCGGCATAGAGCCGACCGTTCACCTCGAGGCGCGCACCCGAGCGCGCGGGGAGTCGGACCCGCACCTGGCCGCCCGCAGCCTCGCGCACCTCGATCCGGTCGCGGCCGGTCCGGAACACGGGGTCACGGACGCAGCCCCGGGCGGAGACGGAGGCGCTGGCGCCGTCGCTCGCCTCGAGCAGGATCGCCGTACCCTCCACCCCCACGAGGGCGACCACCACCGGACCGTCCGCCGACAGCGACACGCCCGCTGGCGCCGGCAGCTCCGTCGGCGCGAGGGCCGGGGTCCGGTCCGGAGCTGGGGTCGGTGCGGCCGGCGCCTCAGGCTCGATGGCGCTCTCGATCCAGGCGCGGACCGGGGATCCGGGCACCGCGGCCGAAGCGGCCGCGGCCAGCGCCAGGATCAGCCCGGCGGCCTTGACGACCGAGGACGTGCCGCGTCGGGCGCGGCTGCCGGACCGGCGAGTCGGGCTGGACGCAGGCTCCACGTCGAGCACCGCGACGGAGTGGGAGAAGAGGGCATGAGCCCGCAACAGCTCCTCCTGCGCGGCCCTGCACCGGGAGCAGGCGAGGAGATGCTCGGCCGCCTCGGCCCGTTCGCCGGGAGGGAGCTCGTCGTCGAGGAACGACTGGAGCGTCCCGTCGTCAAGATGGGTCATGTATCGTCTCTCCCGCCCCGAGGGCGGTATACGCCTGTTCGAACCGCTTCGCCGCCCGTGCCAGCAGGGTGCCGACCGATCCCGGCGCCACCTCCACCGCCCGCGCGATCTCGGCGTACCGGAACCCTTCCCCGCGCATGAGGAGCATGGTCCGATCCCGCTCCGACAGCTCAGCCAGCGCTTTTCGCACCATGGCGATCCGCTCCTGTCTCGCCATCGACACGTCCGGCGCCTCGGGTCCGCGCCCGCGGGGCACGTGGGGCTGCAGGCGCCGGTGCCGGTCCGCCTTGCGCGCCCGGTCGCGGATCAGGTTCGTCGCCACAGTGAACAGCCAGGGCCGCACCTCGTCCTCCGGCAGCGACCGCTCGGTCAGCCTGACGAACGCCTCCTGGGCCGCGTCCTCGGCCACGTCCGCGTCCCCCGTCAACCGCCGCAGGTAGCGGACGAGCCCGGGGTACAGCTGCGCGAACAGCCGGTCGTAGTTCATCCGGCCGGCTCGCCTCCGAAGCTAGAACGCACCGCGGCCGCCCGTCGTGACATCAGGGGCGCTCCGCCCTGCGGGAGCGCCGGTCCCTGCAGCCCTGCTCCCGCCCCGCATTGGTCGGCTCGGTCACCGGTAGTACGTGAAGCCCATGGCGTCGCGAACCCGCGCCATCGTCTCCCCCGCGACAGCCGCCATGGCGCGGTTGCCCTCGGCCAGGATCTCCTCGACCAGTCCCTTCCGCGCCGCGAACTCCGCCCGCCGCTCCCGCACCGGGTCCAGGAAATCGTTGAGTGCCCGCGCCAGCTTCTTCTTCACCTCCACGTCCCCCACCGTGCCGGTCCGGTACCGCGCCTTCAGGTCCTCCACCTCCCCGGTGTCCGGGTTGAACAGGTCGTGGTAGATGAAGACCGGGTTCCCCTCCACCCGGCCCGGGACGTCCGCCCGGACCCGATTCGGGTCGGTGAACATCCTCATCACCTGCCGGTCGACCGTCTTCTCGTCGTCGCTGAGCAGGATCGCATTGCCCAGCGACTTCGACATCTTGTTCTGCCCATCGATCCCCGGCAGCACGGTGTCACCGGCGATCATCGGCTCGGGCTCCGGGAACACGTCGCCATAAAGGTGGTTGAACCTGCGGGCGATCTCCCGGGTGATCTCCACGTGCGAGAGGTTGTCCTTGCCGACCGGGACCACGTGCGCCCGCGGCAGGAGGATGTCCGCGGCCTGGAGCACCGGGTAGCCCACGAGTCCGAACGGCAGCACCTCCAGCTCAGCCGCCTGCGCCATGTCCTTGATGGTCGGCAGCCGCTCGAGCCGCGGCAGCGTCACCAGCATCTCGAAGACCAGGTTGAGCTCGGCCGTCTCCGGGATCGCCGACTGCACGAAGATGGTGCTGATCTCCGGATCGATCCCCAGGGCCAGGTAATCCAGGACCATCTCCCGGATCATCTCCGGCACCGCCGCAATGTGCTCCTTCTCCGGCCGGGTGGTCAGGGTGTGGAGGTCGGCAATGATGAAATAGCAGGTCATCTCCCGCTGAAGCCGGACCCGGTTCTGGATGCTCCCCACCCAGTGCCCCAGGTGCAGCCGGCCGGTCGGTCGATCGCCCGTCAGTACGCGCTTGCTCTCCGTCATCTATGCTTCGGTCCCCTCGTGATTCGTTGCTCTGCGGCGGCGCGGCCCGCTACCGCTCGGACTCGATGGGCGTGGCGCGGTCGAAGAGCTCCCCCAGCTCCTCGTCGCCAAGGTGCGGGAAGATCCCCGCCGGCACGAGCGCCTCCCGGATCGGCTCCGGCCGACCCTCGCGGAAGAAGTGCACGGCCACCAGACGCGCCGTCCCCTCATGTCCCGTCCCGTACGCCCCCGCGCCCACCGTCCGGACCTCCCAGAGCGCGCCCTCCCGCTCGAACAGCCGCTCCGCGCCCCGCCACCGCGGCTCCCGCTCCGCTTCCGGCTCGGCGCTCTTCTTCATCAGGTCCCGAACGGGGACCGGCCCCTCGGGCTTCTCCTCGCTCACCGTACCCCCTCCCCCCCGCCGCCGAAGAAATCGACATGGAGCGTGTCGTCTTCCCGCAGCCGCAGCCGGTGCAGGCGCACGCCCGCCGGCAGCCGGCCCTCTATGCGGGGCCACGCCCAGGCGGCCAGGTTCTCGGTGGTGGGGACGCGGCCGCCGGGCCCGAACTCGGGCACGGCGTGGTTGATGTGCTGATGGTCCAGCGGCTCCACCACGGCCGCATGGAGGATGGCGTCGAGCGCTCCGAGATCGACGCAGAAACCGCTCTCGTGGTCGATGGCACCCTCCACGGTGACCTCGAGGCTGTAGTTGTGACCGTGGCCGTGAGGGTTGGCGCAGAGGCCGAAGACGGACCGATTCCGCTCCTCCGTCCAGTCGTCCCGCCAGTAGCGGTGGGCGGCCGCGAAGTTGACGCGGCGCGTGAGGTAAGCCAGGCTCATGGCGTGAAAAGCTAGAGGCCGGTGCAGCGAGCGTAAAGTAGCGATGGCGGCCAGGAAGGGCCGGGGCCCCGGCGGGAGCGGCAGAAGATCCCGATGGGCGTGGTTCTTGCCGCGCCGTTCGGGGTGGCAGCCCGGCCCGTCGGAGAGGCTGCCGAAGCTCGAAACGCGCAGCCGTGATTGACTTTATGGCGCGGACCAGACCTCCGCCTACAGATGGAAGCAGGCCCGGGGCCACGATCCTCATCGCCGAGGACCACGTGGACAGTCGTGAAGCTCTCAGTGCGCTCCTGGAGGCATTCGGGTTCCGGGTGGTGGCGGCCGTGGACGGGCGGGAGGCGATCGTGCTGGCGCGGCAGACCACGCCGGACCTCATTCTCATGGACATCATGATGCCGGGGCTGGACGGCTTCGAGGCGACCCGGCGGATCCGGGGCTTTCCGGAAACGGAGCACATCCCCATCATCACCCTGACTGCGATGGATGGTGCCCGCGCCCTGGCGCTGGACGCCGGCGCGGATGATTTCCTGCGCAAGCCCGTCAATTCCGGAGCGCTCCTGGACAAGCTCCGGGACTGGCTGACCCGGTAAACGGCATGAGCGAAACCTGGCAGTACGGCACCGTGGCCGAAGGGGACGAAGGCTCCTTTCCGTGGCCGCCCGCGGAAGACGATTCCCCGCTGGCCGCCTTCGGCGAGACGTGGAGGTCGGCCACGTTCGATCCGGCCGCCTTCTTCCGGCGCGTGCCGCGCGATGGCGGGACGGGCGCGGCGGTGGTGTACTACCTGGTCATCGTGGTGCTGGTGGCGGGCGCGTCGTTCGTCTGGAACTCGCTCTCGCTGGTCACGGGCGGCCAGCTGGACGAGCTCGGGCTCGGAACGGGCGCGGCGCTGAGTCCGCTGGTCACGTTCCTGCTCACGCCCGGAATCCTCCTGGCCCTGCTCTTCGTGGGCGCGGCCATCACCCACATGATCCTCAGCCTCTTCGATGGCGCCAGTAACGGCTTCGGCACGACGATCCGGGTCTTCGCGTACGCCTACAGCCCCGGGATCTTCGGCGTGGTCCCCTTCATCGGCGGGCTGATCGGGTCCGTCTGGATGGTGGTGCTCCTGGTCGTCGGGCTGAAGGAAGCCCACGAGACCGACGGCTGGAAGACCGCCGTCGCCGTCCTCCTCCCCACCTTCACCAGCGTGGATTGGGAACCGAACCGG
>JBKGZE010000077.1:0-8523 GCA_046545735.1 Gemmatimonadota bacterium
GGGAGATGGCTTCGGCCATGGACGCGGCGTCGGCGATCCCGCGGCCGGCAATGTCGAGGGCCGTGCCGTGGTCCGGCGAGGTGCGGACGAAGGGCAGTCCGAGGGTCACGTTCACGCCCGACCCGAAGCTCGCGGTCTTGAAGGCCGCCATGCCGACGTCGTGGTACGGCGCGATCACGGCGTCGAACTCGCCGCGGACGGCCCGGACGAACACGGTGTCGGCGGGCACCGGCCCGGCGATGTCGAGCGGGTCGTCGCGCAGCGTGGCCAGAGCGGGCTCCATGACCCGCGCTTCCTCGTCGCCGAATAGCCCGCCATCCGAGGCGTGGGGGTTGAGGGCGCAGAGCGCCAGTCGCGGCCGGGCAATCCCCCACCATGACCGGAGCGATCGAGCGGTCAGTCGCGCCTGCGCCATCAGCTTCTCGCCGGACACCGCCGCCGGGACGGCGTCGAGCGGGATGTGGGTGGTGGCCAGCACCACGCGGAGCGGACCGCCCAGCGCGGTGCGCTCGGCCGTCATCAGCATGGCGACCTCGGCGGCCCCGGTCAGCGACTGAAGCATCTCCGTGTGGCCCGGGAACCGGTACCCGGCCGCGGAGAGCGCCGCCTTCTCGATGGGCGCGGTGACGATCCCCGCCACCTGCCCGTCCAGCGCCATGGCCGTGGCCCGCTCGATGGCGGCGCCCGCCAGCGCGCCGGCGAGCTCCGCGCTTTCGCCGGTCCAGTGGCCGATCGGGATGTCCGGCTCCACCGCCGTACCGGTGGGGCCGATGGTCACCAGCTCGACCTCGGCGGCCTCCAGCGCCGCGGCCGTGACCTCCGGACCGATGCCCCGGGGATCACCGAGCGTGACGGCCAAGCGGGTCGCAGCCCTCGTCATCAGGCGCTCGCAGGTGCAGGTTCGATTCAAAACCGGATATCGATGTACGTCCGGTCACGCAGCTCCCCCAGGACCTCCTCCAGCAGCTTCTCTCGCTGCAGGAACTGGCGGATCTGGGCGCGCAGCTGCTCGTCCTCCAGTGTGTACTCCCCCGCCGCCGTCACGTCGGCGACGCGGACCACCGCGTACGTCTCGTCGGTGGCGGGGACGGGGAACGGGCCCACGATCTGGCCTTCCTCGGTGCCCCGCAGCTCCGACCGGTATGGCGACGGGAGCGAGTCCTGGAGCGCCGGTCCCACGCGCGACTGCTCGGACGCATCGTGCACGGCCTCGATCAGGCTGTCCATGGGCGCGCCGCTCCGCAGCGCTTCGGCCACCTCTTCGGCCCGGTCCCGCGTCCGGCGCTGTGCCTCGTCCGTGATCTCCGGCCGGATCAGGATGTGACGGGCCTTGCGCTCGGGACCCTTGACTCGATCGACCTTGATGATGTGGAACCCGAACGGCGTCTCCACGATCCCGCTGTGCTGACCGGGGCGGAGGCTGAACGCCACCCGCTCGAATGCCGGGACCATGCGCCCCCGGCGGAACCAGCCCAGCTCGCCGCCGCGCTCGCGAGTGCTCGGGTCGTCGCTGTACCGCCGCGCGAGCGTCTCGAAGTCCTCGCCGGCCTGAAGCTCCTGGAGGACCTGGCGTGCCTCGGCGAGCGCTGCCTCCCGCGCGGAATCCGACGGCTCCGGCGTCACCACCACCTGCTCGAACTCGATGGTGGCCGGGCGACGGCCCAGCTCCGCACGCCGGGCTTCGAAGAACTCGCGGATCTCCCCCTCGCTGACCGCGGGCGGGCGCCGCTCCCGCAGGAGCTTGGCCTCGAACTGCTGGCGGATCCCGGCCCGACGGACGCCCTGCGCGATGATGTCACGGTACTGGGCCAGCGTCATCCCTTCCGTCTCGAGCGCCGTCTCCAGCGCCGTGCGGCTGCCGAAGCGTTGAGCCTGCTCCGACAGCGTGGCCTCCACCTGCGATTCGACATCCTCGGCCGGAACCGCGATGGAATCCCGCTCGGCGGCCTGGATGAGCACGAGCTCGTTGATGAGCGTTTCCATCTCCTGCCGCTTGAGGGCCTCCACGGCGTCCGGCTCCGTGGGTACCGATTGACCGAAGGCGCGCGCGCGCTCGACCAGCTCCTCCAGGTCCGAGGCCAGGATCACGCTGTCCCCCACCACGGCCACCACTCGATCCACGAGCTCCGGTCCGGTGTCCTGCGCGTTCGCCCCGGGCGTGAGCGCCAGGAGGAATCCGAGTGCGACTGTCAGACGTCGGGTCATGCTACCTGTGTTGCTGGGAATGGCACGGGCCGACCCGGACGGCCGGCCCGTGCTCTAATATGCCCGCGACCTCCGGGAGTTCCTCAGCCGCCTGTATCCGGAGCCGGCGCTGGCGGCTGCTGTCCCGCCTCGCCGGCGGGCGGCATGGGCTGGGGCGCCGGCGTCGCCGCCCGGCGCTCCTGCAGCTCGTTTACCACTGCCGCGAAGCTCGATTCGTTGATCTCCCAATCGACCTGCTCCCGCATGGCGAACGACAGCGGGCCCAGCGGGATCAGGTTGCGCTGGCCACTCAGGATGCCCTCCATGAGCGAGCGGACCCTGCGCTCCACCGCTTCGGCCTCCGTCTCCCCCTCGCGAGGCGGACCGCCCAGGTTGCTGGCCTGCACCACGCGCTGCAGCTCATCGGCCATCAGCCGCTTGATCGAATCCTGCTCCGCCTGCGGCACCTCGATGCCCCGCTCGCGCGCGTCGGCCATCACCAGCTCGTTCGTCGCCATCTCCCGCAGCACGTTCTCCATCTGCTCGTCGGACAGCTGCGCGTACTGCGCCTGCTGCTGTGGCGGGAAGCGCCGCAGCATACCGACGAACTCGCGGGTCGTGAACTCGCCGCCCGTCCAGCTCACCAGCTCACGCGACGCCGCTCGCCCGCTGAGCCGCCCGCTCGGATCGCCCGCCAGTCCCCGCGCGATCTCCGCCGCGCCCGACTCGACCTCGAGCTCCGCCGGGCCGCGCAGCGACTCGACGTACTCGGTCAGAGAGCCCTGGCGCCGCTCCGACACCAGCTGCTGCCGGAACTGCTCGCCTCGCTCCTCGTCCCACGCCGGCGTCTCACGCTCTTCCACCTTGATGAGGTGCAGCCCGAACGGGGTCTCGACCACCTCACTCACCTCGCCTGATTCCAGCGCGAACGCGGCGTCCTCGAACGGCTGCACCATACGGCCACGGCCGAACCACCCCAGGTCGCCACCGGCCTGCGCCGTGCCCTGGTCCTGGCTGTACTCGGCCGCCAGCTCCTCGAACTCCTCGCCGGCGGCGGCGCGCTCCCGCAGCTCCTCCGCCACCGCCTGCACCGAGTCCCGGGCCTCATCGTCGGCACCTTCCGGGTACGTGAGCAGGATGTGGCGGGCTCGGACCCGCAGCCCCGGCGCCTGTTCCGCGAACGCCTGACGCAGCTCGTCGCCGCCGATGACCGTGTCGGTGGTCATCACCTGCTCGCGCAGCTGCGTGAAGGTCTGCTGCTCGACGTACGGCTCGACCATCGGGCCCAGGTCGAGCTCCGCCAGTGTGCTGTCAGACGCGGCCATGCGGGCCAGGATCGTGTAGTCGACCCACAGCTCGGCCACCGACCCGATCACCTCGGGACGGGCCGGCACCTGCGGGCTCCCGGCCAGCATCTCGACCGTCCCATCGACGGTCAGCTCGTGCCGACCCACCCGGGCAACCACGTCGGTGTGCGCGGTGATGGCGTCGCAGCCCACCACCGCCGCCGTCAGAACAGCAATGAACAGGTATCCCTTCATCGTCTCTCCTCAGGAGTTTCTGGCCGCGTGAATGTACCCGCGCTGCCGCGCGGGTACAAGCTGCACCCGATCGATCCACAGGGCTACCGCGCCGCTCGCGATCGCGCGCAGGCTCACCCGCCGTTGCGGGCCAGGAGCGTGAGCGCTTCAGCGACCGCCCCGGCCAGCGACACCGTCCCCAGCTGATGGAGGACGAGGCTGAGCGGGTCGGTACGCGTGACCTCTACCTCGATCTGGCTGTCGTGCATGGCGGATTGGAGCGCGGTCATCCTGGGGATCACCTCCCGGCGGAAGGTGAGCCGTGCCCGGCCGTCGCGCACGTTGATGCGGTCGACGCCCAGGCGCTGCCCCAGCAGTCGGAGCCTGGCCGCATCCAGGAGGCGGGTCACCTCCGGAGGCGGGCGACCGAAGCGGTCCTCGATCTCCGAGCGCAGCGCGACCACATCGTCCACCTCCTCGGCGCGGGAGAGTCGGCGGTACAGGTGCAGCTTCTGCGCGGAGTCGGCGACGTACTCGTCCGGGAGGTACGCGGGCCCTTCCATGCCCACGTCCGGCGCGGGGAACAGCTCGTGCTCCTCCCGCCCCTGGAGCCGAGCGACCGTCTTCTCCAGGAGCCGGGTGTACGTGTCGATCCCCACCGCGTGTACGTGGCCCGACTGGTCGGCGCCGAGGATGTTGCCGGCGCCCCGGAGCTCCAGGTCCTTCATGGCGATGGCGTAGCCGCTCCCCAGCTCCGTGTGGTGCTCGAGGATCCGCAGCCGCTTCTCCGCCTCCATCGTGATCCCTTCGGGCGCGACCAGGTAGCAGAACGCCCGGTGGTGCGAGCGGCCCACGCGGCCCCGCAGCTGATAGAGCTGGCTCATACCGAACATGTCCGCCCGATCGACGATCAGCGTGTTGGCCGTCGGAACGTCGAGGCCGTTCTCGATGATCGCCGTGGTCACCAGTACGTGGAACGTGCGGTCCAGGAACCGGGTCATGACGTCGTCGAGCTGCCGGGCCCTCATCTGGCCGTGGGCGACATCGACCTCGGCTTCGTCCGGGACCAGCCGCCGGACCCGCTCCGCCACCGCGTTCAGCGACTCGATCCGGTTGTGGACCACGAACACCTGTCCTCCCCGATCGAGCTCCCGGAGCACCGCGTCCCGGACCACCTCGTCGATCCAGGGCACGACGTGGGTGATGATGGGCATCCGGTCCCGCGGGGCCGTCTGGATCAGTGTGAGGTCGCGCAGCCCCGCCAGCGACATGTGGAGCGTTCGGGGGATCGGCGTGGCGGTCATGGCGAGAACGTCGACGTTCCGCTTCAGGTCCTTCAGCCGCTCTTTCTGCCTCACACCGAAGCGCTGTTCCTCGTCCACGATCAGGAGTCCGAGATTGCGGAACTCCACGTCCGGCTGCAGCAGCCGCTGGGTCCCCACCACCACGTCCACCTCTCCGGCCAGTACGGCGGCCAGGATCGCCTCCTGCTGCTTCGGCGTGCGGAACCGGCTCAGCGCCTCGATCCGGACGGGGTAGTCGGCCAGCCGGGCCTGGAACGTGTGGAGGTGCTGCTCCACCAGGATGGTGGTGGGGGCCAGAACGGCCACCTGCCGGCCGTCCTGCACCGCCTTGAAAGCCGCCCGGACCGCCACCTCCGTCTTCCCGTAGCCCACGTCACCGATGATCAGCCGGTCCATCGGACGGGAGGACTGCATGTCGCGCTTCACGTCCTGGGTGGCCTCTCGCTGGTCGGGCGTGTCCTCGTAGAGGAACGAGCTCTCCATCTCCTTCTGCCACCGCGAGTCCTCCGGATAGGGCGGTCGGTCGGCCGTCTCCCGGGCCGCGTAGAGCTCCAGGAGCTCGGCGGCCATGCGCTCGATGGCTTCCTGGGTCTTCCGCTTGATGCGCGACCAGGTCCTCCCGCCGATCTTGTGGACCGCGGGCGGCTTGGCGCCCTCACGGTCCGGTACCCAGCGCTCGATGGCGTCCAGGCGGTACACGGGCAGCCGCAGGATCTCGCCGCCGGCGTACTCGATGGCCAACGACTCCAGCGTCTGGTCGCCCACGGTGACCCGCTCCAGGCCGCGGAACCGGCCGATCCCGTGGTCCATGTGGACGACGAAGTCGCCGGGCTGGAGCTGGCTCAGGCTCTCGATGGCCCCGCCGCCCCGGAACCGGCGCCCGCGTCGGACCCGGCGGGCGCGCCGGAAGATCTCGTGGTCGGTGAGGACGCGCAGCGGGCGGTCGCCCTCGAGGACGAAGCCGCCGCTGAGGGTGCCCAGGGCCAGGGTCGTCCCTGGCGGGATGCGGGCCGCGCCGCCGAGCAGCTCCTCCAGCCGCTCGAGCTGCCCCGCGTTGTCGCACAGGATCAGCGTGGTCTCCCCCCGGGCGGCGCCCGACCGCAGCAGCGCCTCCAGCTTCTCGGTGTCCCGGTCGATCGCCTCCGGCGGGCGCGCGTCCAGCCGGAGCTCGGGATCGGCCGAGCAGACCAGGCGACCGAACTCGCTCAGCTTCTCCCGCACCCGTGACGGCGGGAGCATGAGGTGCTCCGGGTCGGCCGGCGCGGTCCCGCGCTGCACCTCCACCGCGTGCAGCTCGAGGAGCTTGTCCCAGGCCCGCTCGTACGGGGCCTCGCCATCGTCGTGCAGCTGGATCAACACCGCATCCCGGGGGAGCACGTCCAGGAGCGAGCGCCGCTCGGCGACCTCCGTGCCCACCGCCCTCAGGTCCACCGGCAGAACGTCCACCAGCTCCAGCGTGCTCGTGGAGCGCTGGTTCAGCACATCGAACCGCCGGATCGAGACGATCTCGTCGCCCCAGAACTCGAGGCGCACCGGGTCCTCGGCGCCGAAGCTGAAGAGGTCCAGGATGCCGCCCCGCGCGGCGTACTCCCCCACCTGCTCGACGAGCCCGGTCTGCTCGAAGCCCATGGCCTCGACCCGCTCCACCAGCTCGGCGGGTCGGATCTCCTGGCCGACCCGGAGCGTGAGCCGGAGGTCGGCCAGGGCATCGGGGATCCGTTCCCGCTCCTGGACGCCCCGGGGGGTGGTGACCAGCACCCGGACCCGACCGGCCAGCAGCGCTTCCAGCGCCTCCACGCGCTGACCGCTCACCTCCACGTGGTGCTCCTCGGCCTCGAACGGGAGCGCCTCCCGCTGAGGATAGAGCGCGCTCGCCCCCTCGCCCAGGAGCGTGGCCAGGTCCGCTTCCACCGACTCCGCTTCCGGCGGGTCGCTGGCGACGACCACCCAGATCCGTCGCTCCAGGTCCGATGCGAGCCCCGCCGCGAGCGCGGCCCCCAGCGAGCCCGGGAGGTTGCCCACGGTACGCACCATCCCCGGACCGGGCGGGCTTCCGTGAGCGGCGCGGTAGCTGGCCTGCTGACGTAGCGCTTCCAGTATCCGGGAATGCATCAACGACCACTCCTCACAACGTCCGGACTCTCCATGACGACCCGGGTCGGCCGGGTCCGGCTGCCGGTTCCGGCGACCGCCATCTCTAGCGCCAGCAGCAGGAGGGCCGCAAGGACCAGCCAGCCCGCAACCTCACGCCCCAGCCGCTGGTGGTAGATCGCGCTGGCCCAGTCCGCCGCGCTGGCCACCGCCACCTCCCGGCCCGCCAGACGGTCCCGCAGCTCCGCCTCATCCAGCCGCTCGAAGCACGACTCCGCCGCCGGCAGGTTGACCGCGTGCTCGACGGTGTCACCGCCCTCCAGCACGCGGTAGATCCCCGGCTCGGTGACCCGGTAGAGGGGCCCGGCCACCGCCTCCGCACCCGGCGCCAGTAGCGCGCCGGTTTCCAGGATCTCCCCGGGGACCAGCGTGCGGCTCGCGGCGCGGGGGGCGGCCCAGTCGCGCAGGATTCGGTCGAGAAGCGGGATCATGGCGGCCGAAACCGGGATCGTGCCGCCCTCTATCGTTAGTGGCGACGCGAGCAGCACGTACCCGCCACCGTCTCCCGACCGTCCCGTTACCGCCCAGGGCTCGCCGGTGCGCAGCCGGAGGAGCACCGAATCCGCGTCGCCCAGGGACCGGAGCCCGTACACCTGTCGGAGCCGGACCTCTCCGAGCGCGGGCCCCAGCCCCGGGACGGTGGTATCCAGCCGCGCTTCTCCGGGTCGGGGCGCCTGGTACCGCCACGGGATGCCCGCCCGGGCCAGGCGATGGTTGGCGGCGCCGAGCGCCACGCTGGAATCGGGCGCGAGCACCACCACCGCCGCGCCCCGCCGCACCGCGCCCACGCCGGTCGCCGCCGGCGCCAGCACCACGTCGGCCTCCGCCGTGTGGGTCCGGCGGACCTGGGCGGAGGACTCCAGCACCGCCACCGCCTCCTCCAGGAACCGGCGGGGTGCCGCCACCGCGAGCGTGGTCGGAGGCACCACGTCCGCCACGAAGTAGCGGCGGTCGTCGGCATGAAAGGCGTCCGGGTCGATCTCCACGTGTCCCGTAACGGTTCCGGCGGGCCGGGCGGGGAAAGGGAGCACGGCGGTGGCCCCGGGAGCCACCCGGCCGGCCGCCTCTACCACCCCATCGATCACCAGCCGAACGGGGACGGGCTCGGAGAGCCCTGCGGAGTCCGACGCCGCGGTCTCGAACCCTGCCGTGCCACCCGGCGGCGAGGCGGCGCCCGACGCGGACACGGTGACCGCCACTGTCGAGCGTTCTCCGGCCCGCGGGGGAATCCCGCCCCCCACCTCCACCGCCGCCACCGCCCGGTTGAACGGCGGCGCGCCCCGGACCGCGTACACCCGCACCGCGGCCGCTCGCCCCGGGGGCGTGCGGTGACCGGCCGGCTCCGGCAGGCTGCCCGCCTGGAG